>DAOTAI010000331.1:0-5774 GCA_035593865.1 Acidobacteriota bacterium | reverse complement strand
GCTCGCCGATATTCCGGATCGCATCCCGCTGCTCGCGCCCAGTATCCTCGATTCGATCGCCAGCTTGAAAAGCCATTTTGGAGCCGATGCTACCGCCAGCCTGGATGTTGAAGAGACGCTCATTGCCCTGGGAATTAGTGCCACCCAGAATCCGGCGGCGCAACTGGCGATTGAAAAGCTGGGCGAGTTACGGGGCTGTGAGATGCACCTGACACACATGCCGACCCCCGGCGATGAGGCCGGCTTGCGGCGTCTCGGGGTCAACCTGACCAGCGACCCGAATTTCTCGACGAAGAGTCTGTTTATCACCTGAGCGAAGTGGACAGAGTGGACCAAGTGGACTAAGTGGACCTATCGCTGTCCACTAGCCGGTAGGTCCACTTGGTCCATTCGCAGCCCTACGGAGGCGATCCATCGCCGCTCCGACCCATGACGATACGCTTAGTATGTTTCGCAGTCGGATGCCCCCCAGCGTAGTACGTCCGAGGGCGTCCAACCCGACAGTCGCAACACAACCACATTGTGTGCAATCGGGGGTGCCCCCGAACTGGCAGGGCGAAATCGGGCTCTCGAGGTCCGAGGAAATACAGTGTGTGACTTTTGAAAAGATACAATTGTCCGGATTGCCAGGCGGCTCGCGATAAGCGTCAAGCATCCGGCTCGTTAGGCGAACCTTCGGGTACAGCGGCCGTAGGCGACTTAACTCGTCTATTACACGCCGCCGTTGTGTCGGTGCCAGGATTTCCGCGCTCGATTCGCCCTGCTGCGGTGTGAACAGGCTGATCCTGATGCTGGTCACTTCCAGCCGCCGACTCCAGAAATCAAAGAACTCCTCCAGATAGCCCGGCCGTCGTGTCATCTGCGCCGTCACCGTGCAATGCACGATGATCTTATGGCCCGCAATGTGGGCAAGGATGCGATCGTATGTTGCCGGCCGACGGCGGGCATCGTGTTCAGGTTGCAGTCCGTCGACTGAGACGACAATCGACAAGTTGTCGAGCCGACGCCATTCAGCAGGGATAGGCCGAACAGCGCTGGTGACAACCTCAACCTTCACCCTTCGTCGAAGCAGTTCAGGAAGCAGGATGGACAACTCTCGGTGACGGACCAGCGGTTCTCCGCCAACCAGGTATACAGCCAAGGGCCGGTGCTCATCCACCAATTCCAAGACGCGGTCGATCAAATCAACGTCGGTGTACTCTCCAATCTCCTCCAAAGGGATCCCATTGACGTGATTTGGCTGGTAAGCGTAGCAGCCCGGGCAGGACAGGGGACAACGTTTCGTGATCTCAATCGAGAGGAAGGGTCGGTAGCCTTGCAGAATGCGCCCCCACGCCCTCCAAATGTCTTTGTGCTCCATAGTGTGGGCCGGAAATGTGTCAAGTCCAGTCTACAGTATAGCGACGCGATGTAAGAGCCCCGGGTGGCTCAAAAAGAAAGAATTTTAGCGCGTTCGACGCCTGACCAGCGCGATGACCTCTTCGGCGCTTTCTTCAATCGACTTGTCAGTCATGTCGATGACCCGAATTGCGTTTCGCTTATAGAAAGCCCTCGCCGCCTCGATCTCCTCGTGCAACTGGAGCCGATTCGTGTAGCTTGACTCCCGCCCCATCCCGAGTCTCTGCTGCCTCAATAGCCGATGTGCGACCAGCTGTGAAGGATCGACGACGAGGCCCACGATCTTCTCACGAGGCGCCTCGGCCAGTTCAGGCGGTGGTGCAACCTCTTTAATGAGAGGGATGTTGGCAACTCGCCAGCCTTGAACCGAGAGGTAAATGCTCAAAGGGGTCTTCCCCACTCGAGACGGACCCACGACTATGATCTCCGCCTGCCCGAGATCCTCGGGTTTCTGCCCATCGTCGTGCGCCACCGTAAACTCAATCGCCTCAATGCGGTCGAAATACTCCTGGTGGATCTCGCGGTAGAGCCCGGGCTGTCCCAGCGGTTCCTGCCCAGTAACATGCGTCATCCGGGACAAGAGCGGCCCCATCAAATCAATTGCGGCGACATTCCTGCTTCGTGCCTCCCTGGTCAAGTGATGTCGCAGCCCGGCATCGACGAGAGTATGAACGATCGTGCTTTCTTCGGCCGCGGCACGTTCGACCATTTCAGTGACCTGCTCCGGTGTTTGGACGTGAGGCACTACAAAGATGGGAATCGACAGTCCGGGGAATTGAGCGAGTGCGGTCCGAGCGACCTGGGTGCCGCTTGCTCCCGCGCCGCCGGAAACGACATAGATTGATGGAGTTTTCCTGTGATCCTGCTTCTGGGTCATGGGACCCCCCTTGGGGACCATCTTAAGTCAAAAAAGAACCTGCTTGCTTTTTTCCGTCCTTCTCTGATTTTCTTTACGAGCGCATAGTTGCAAAGGAGGTCCCTGCCAATGAATCGAAGAGACATGCTGAGCGGGTTACTCGGCGGTGCGACCCTGGCGCTCGGTCAGAGGATGCCGTCGCAGCCGGGCAAAACCGGTACCAAGCCCCGAAACGTGATCTTCATCCTGACCGACGATCACCGATATGACGCTATGGGATTCCTAAGAGGCCAGGAATGGCTCGAGACTCCCCAGATGGACCGTATGGCCCGCGAAGGCTGCCATTTCCCTAACGCTTTTGTCACAACAGCCTTGTGCAGTCCCAGCCGCGCCACCATTCTTACTGGCCAGTATGCACATCGCCACCGGATCATCGACAACAATACCCCCATGCCTGAGGGCACAACCCTTTTTCCCCAGTACCTGCAACAAGCCGGCTATGCGACGGCTTTTATCGGAAAATGGCATATGGGAGGCGCAAGCGACGACCCTCAACCAGGATTCGATCACTGGGTCAGTTTTCGTGGACAGGGGACCTACTTGCCCTCGGCAAGTGGTTTAAACGTAAACGGTAAGCGCGTTCCGCAGAAGGGCTATATCACCGACGAACTCACAGATTACGCAATCGAGTGGCTTGAAAGCCGCAGAAAGGATCTACCGTACTTCTTGTATCTCTCTCACAAGGCGGTGCATGCCGATTTCATCCCTGCCGAGCGACATAAAGGAAAGTATGCCGGCAAAGAATTTAAATACCCGGCGACGATGGCAGCGGAAGGCAAATACGCTCGAGGACGTCCCATGTGGGTGCAGAACCAACGGAACTCCTGGCACGGCGTCGAGTACCCCTACCATTCGGACCTGGACATCGCCGAGTACTACAGGCGCTATGCTGAAACCCTGTGCGCCGTAGATGACAGCATCGGCCGCTTGCTGGACACCCTCGAAGCTCGCAAAGAGTTGGACTCTACATTGGTCATCTATATGGGTGATAACGGCTTTGCATTCGGAGAGCATGGCCTTATTGACAAACGTACCGCCTATGAGGAATCAATGCGGGTGCCGCTCCTCGCTCGTTGTCCCGAACTGTTCGAAGGGGGAAAGACGATTCAGGAGGTCGTCGCAAACATCGATATCATGCCCACCATCCTGGATGCCATGGGGCTTAAACCGCCCGTCACCTGCGACGGTATGAGTTGGCTGCCGCTCTTGACTGGACAGAAAATCAACTGGCGGAAAGAACTGCTCTACGAGTACTACTGGGAGCGCAACTTCCCGCAGACCCCCACAGTTCACGCGCTGCGTGGTAATCGTTACAAATTCATCCGTTTTCACGGTATCTGGGATTCTGATGAACTCTATGATCTCCAAACGGACCCTCTCGAAAGCAACAACTTGATCTACAGCCAACAGCACCAGGAAATCGCTGAGCAGATGCGCAAGCGGCTGTTTGAGGTGCTCGAAGAGACCGGGGGAATGCAGATGCCAATCTGGCCCGACCGCGGAAAGGCTCAAAACCTACGGAACCCCAAGGGATCAAAGGCGGCTGATTTCCCTGGCGAACTGCTCGGGCCATAGCGCCGGACCTGAAAAGGCGCCGCTCCGGCCAAACTGAGTGAGAGCCCAGAAGACTCGGGTGGTTCCCGGATCGAGATAATTTTGCTGGTGGTAGGGGAATATCCGGGTAAAATAGCGCGGATACGGGGAGGCTATGAAATCGGACGATCCGCGGAGCTATTCAGAGCTGTTGACCGAATTGAAGTCTGCGGTCAGGTGTGCACAGTCCAGCGCCGTTCGCGCTATCAACCGTCGAGTCATAGAGCTGTATTGGAGCATCGGACGGACGATCATTCAGCGGGAGGAGTTTGAAAGCTGGGAAAGCGAGGTCGTAGATACCATCTCGAGAGACCTACTGCAGGTCTTCCCCGGGAGCATGGCTTTTTCGGCCGACAACATTCGCCGTATGCGCCAGTTTTTCCTCGCCTATACGCGCGACTATCTCAAGACCGCCGCCCCCTGCACCGATCTTGACGGATTAAATCTCCCGGAAGTACTGACTTACCTTCCTTGGCGCCACAACATTCTCTTGGTTGAACTGGTCCAGGAGCCGGCTCATCGCCTCTGGTATGCGCAAAACGCTGCCGAGCAGGGATGGAGCTTGAAGATGCTTGAGCGCCAGATACGGGACGGAGCTCATCGGCAGTTCGGACAAGTCGGCGGCCAGCCGGCTGTTCCATCGGCCGACCTTGCTCGCGAAATCCTTGCGGACCCGTTCAATGCGGAATTTCTGCGCCTGATTTTCGCGTAATTTGCATTAGGCTATATCGACTTGTTATTGCAGGGGGAAGGATTCTTATGAGTATGCCAAACTACGGCGGATCGGTACCTCCGCCACCACCGCCACCATTGCCGCCACAGTCGAAATCGAATGCCACAACGGCTCTCGTTCTGGGAATCTTGAGTGTCGTCTGCTGCCAGATTCTGGGGCCGGTTGCCTGGTATCTCGGAAATAAGGAACTCCAGGCCATAAAGGCGGGCTCCGCGCCGATAACTGGCGAGGGCTCCGCTAAAGCCGGAATGATTCTCGGAATCATCGCCACCATTATCTTCGCCTTAAGCATCTTGTGGATGCTGCTATGGGGCGGGCTGGCAGTGATCGGAGGCATCTTCGGACACGGCTACTGACAACAATTTGCGACGGATTGAACTAGCGAAGTGGGCGGGTACCGGGATGGCCGCCCTTATTAGTTTTGTAGTTTTGCGTTATCTGGAGCTTCCGGATAAAGCCGAGAACTCCCTCTGTCTCAGTCGCCGACTGCTGAACTTCTCGTGCCCGGGCTGCGGTCTGACCCGGGCATTCGCCGCTTTGGCCGACTTCGATTTGCGGTCGTCGCTCGCTTATCACCCACTCGGTCTGGTCTTTGTCGTACAGGGTTTTCTGATCTGGATCGGCTGGGGACTCGTGCAGCTCGAAGTAGTGCACCGACCCGCTGATCGGACCGTCACTCGCTGGCTTTTTCTGCAGCTTGTGCTGTTATTGGCGGTATGGGCAGGCAGGCTTGCCACCGGCTCCCTGCCGAGGTAGTTTTCAGATGCCCTGAGAACGAGTGGCCCGTTCCGGGCAGCGACAAAAGCAAATTCCATTTTCCAGAGCCAATTGCAAAAAAAACGTTGCCCCCGGCTTTCTTGCTGAACTCCGGATCAAAAATGACAAACACATCCGTGTTATCCGCGTTATCCGTGCTGTCCGTGGGCTTCTTCTCCCACGGATAGCACGGATCACACCGATGACACGGATGGAATCCGATCTTAACCTTCCTCGCCGGTATGCTTTCGGCGTCGAAATCCTCAATGAGGCGATTTTTGCAATTGGCTCTCCATCGTTCATTTTCCATTTTTCATTCCGTCTGTGACCGGCCAACAAAAATCCCCACTTTTTGGCCAACAAAATTCCCCACTTTAG
>DAOTAI010000330.1:0-5787 GCA_035593865.1 Acidobacteriota bacterium | reverse complement strand
CTGGTCCATGAACTGCGAGAGTTGGCTGCTGCCAAAGAACTCCCGAATCGAAGCCATAACCGGCTTGGCATTGATCAGGTCATGAGGCATGGCGGTGGCCATCTCCTGATGCACTGACATCTTTTCCTTAATGGCCCGCTCCATGCGGACAAGACCGATTCGGAACTGATTCTCCAGCAGTTCACCCACCGCTCTCACGCGACGGTTCCCAAGATGATCAATATCGTCCACGCTTCCAATGTTCCTGCGCAGCTTTAGCAAGTAGGAAATCACCTCGTAGAAGTCGCGGGGAGAGAGCGTCCGCTCATCCAGCGGGGTATCAAGACCCAGCTTGATGTTGAACTTCAGGCGGCCGACGCGCGAAAAGTCGTACTTGCGCGGGTCGAAAAACATCCCGTGGAACAAGGCGGTCGCCGTTTCCAGCGTCGGCGGATCGCCCG
This sequence comes from Acidobacteriota bacterium, assembly GCA_035593865.1. Lineage (GTDB taxonomy): Bacteria > Acidobacteriota > UBA6911 > RPQK01 > RPQK01 > RPQK01. Next base: position 5,347 of record DAOTAI010000330.1, on the reverse strand, counting down.
GTCGTTGTTTTCGGTAGATCTCGATTAATGCCTCGCTCGAGCTCTTGATGGGGTCACGACGCAAGGTTTCAGACAAGGTTGACCCGATGTCGTCTGCTTCCGGAAAGAAGAATCCGAACTCCTGAACCCCTGCCTGAATCAAGCTGTTGACCACCGCACCGTCAATCGGCGAATTGGACTCGACCAGCACCTCACCCGACGACGGATCCACGATCTCGGCAACTGACAGAGCGCCTGCCAGATCCTCAATGCCGATTTCCACTTCCTCCACCTGAGCCTTCTTCAACTGGGCATAGGCGCTATTGGTGATCTTGCGCCCGGCGGCAACAAGAACGCCCTTCTTCTTGCTCGGGTCCGGAATATCCTTGCTCAGCTTGTGGCCAATCAGATTCTCGTCGAGCTTCCAGAAAAGCTGGTTGTCGCGCAAACTAACCGTAGAGACCGAGTAGAAGGTCTTGAGGATCTCTTCGTCACTATTGAGCCCCAGAGCCCGCAGGAAAGTCGTGGCCAGGAATTTCCGCTTGCGGTCGATTCTCACATAGAGCAGGTTCTTGGAGTCAAATTCAAATTCCACCCAGGAACCCCGGTAAGGGATGATCTTAGCCAGGAAGTAGGATTTTTGCGCACCGGCCTCGAAAAACACACCTGGGGAACGGTGCAATTGACTCACAATAACCCGCTCGGTCCCGTTAATTATAAAGATTCCGTTTTCGGTCATGAGCGGGATATCACCGAAGTAGACTTCCTGCTCCTTGATGTCGCGAATCGCCTTTACCTCGGTGTCGGGATCCTTGTCCCATACCACCAGGCGAATGGTCACCTTCAGGGGAACGGCGTAGGTCATTCCCCGTTCTTTGCATTCCTCGATGTTGTACTTGAGGTTGAGTTGAACCGGATCGCCGCAGTCATCGCAACGCGGCACGTCATTGGGATTGCGGCTGCCGCAATGCCGGCAAATGATATCTTCAATTCCGAAGGGTGTCAGAACGAGGGTTTCGCCGCATTTTTGACACCGCGAGCGCAGGTGTTCCAAGCCGGTTAACTTGCCGCACTTGCATTCCCAGTTCCCAATGGAGTAGTCAACAAACTCCAAGGACGACGTACCCCGGAAATCGGTGATCGGAAAGACTGAGTTAAAAACCGACTGAAGTCCTATGTCTTCGCGCTCGGACGGGAGCAAATCCATCTGCAGAAAGCGTTGGTAAGACTGCTTTTGGACCTCCAGCAAATTCGGAATAGGGAAAACGGTTTTGATCTTGGCGAAATCAACTCGTTCCCTGTAAGCGTTTTTGATGAAATCGGACATGCCTGAAAACTCTCCCTTTGTGTTTTTCTAGACAGGAGCAGTAAAAAAAGAGGAAGCGCGGATCCCAGTGCAGACAATTTGTTGACCGGTCTATGGTCATCCACAAGATCCGAGACCCTGCTGAAACTGGATCTCACGTTGTGCTCGGGATGTGCCGTGCGAGACTAGGCGAAGACGGCTCCCGAACCTTACCCGCCTTTGCCGTAACCCCCAAAAAAGAAAAAACAACAAGAGGGGACACTTCGCCCCTAATGTTGTTTCGACAAAAACCTAAACTTTGAAGGCCCGCACTGAGGCCTTACTCTAGCACAAACGAACGTCTGTTGCAAGAGTGCGGATGTCCTTGCTTTGATTTTGCGATCCCTCTTCTGGAAGCGGGTTCGGACGGCGCTGTCCGCGCCCAGAAGACTCAAGGGATACCCATATTTCCAATCACGCGCACAGAGGGGAGAGGGCGCTTATCCCTGAATGTTGCAAGCCACACAAGCCCGTGGTGAGCCGGGGCTATCCAAGCGATGAGATCACCGCTCCCCTCCGCGCTGGTACCAGCTATTTAATCTCGACGGTTGCCCCTACTTCTTCGAATTTCTTCTTGATCTGTTCGGCTTCTTCTTTCGGAATACCTTCCTTGATCGGCTTAGGTGCCCCTTCCACCAAGTCCTTGGCTTCCTTCAGGCCAAGATTGGTGACTTCGCGAACCGCCTTGATAACGTTGATCTTCTTCTCGCCTACCACAGTCAGGATGACATCAAACTCGGTCTTTTCTTCGGCGGCCGCCGGCTCCGCGGCTGCGGCACCACCCGCACCCGCCACTGCGACGGGCGCTGCCGCTACTGCGGTGATTCCGAATTTCGTTTCCAGATCCTTCACCAACTGGTTAATCTCGAGAATGGATGCCTGTTCGATCCAACCTAATACTTCTTCTCTACTGATAGCCATTATCGAATCCTCCGATACCTTTTCCTATTGCGCTTTTCGCTCAGCCAGCTGCTTGAGGAGCAAAGTCATCTTCACGAGAGGCGAGTTAAGAGCGCCAGCCAAACGCGCCACGGGGACATTGAGCAGATATAAAAGTTTACCCAGGAGTACTTCTTTCGAGGGCATCTCGGCGAGAGTCTCGCACTGTTGAGGAGTCAGAACATCGTCTTCCAGAACTCCGCCCTTGAAAGTCAGCGAAGGGTGTGTTTTGACGAAGTCGGTCAGTATCTTCGCCAGGGTGACCGGGTCGCCCGACGTGTAGGCGACGGCGGTCGGGCCTGTAAACTGGGAACTGAGCTTCACCACTGGAGTATTTTCAGCCGCCCTGATAGCAAGTGTATTCTTGACTACCCGGTAGCCGCTCCCCGACTCCCTGATCTTGCGCCGAAGCTCAGTTACGTCGGCTACATTCAGGCCTGAAAAACTCATCAACAGGACGGTCTTATTCTGCCCGAAAGCCTGATTCAGCTCGGCAATTAACTGCTGCTTTTCTGTCTTTTCCATATGAAACCCGCTACTTCGTCTCAATTTGTCCGACGTCTATCTTAATTCCCGGCCCCATTGTGGACGAAATTGAGACGCCCTTGACATATCGTCCCTTGGCAGCCGCCGGCTTGGCGCGAACCACTGCTTCGATCAGACTCTTGGCGTTCTGGACGAGCTGCGATGGTTCAAAGGAACACTTGCCGACCGGGGCGTGAATAATCCCGTTCTTGTCGACTCTGAACTCCACCTTGCCCGCTTTGATCTCCGACACAGCCTTCGCCACTTCGAATGTGACGGTTCCGGTCTTAGGATTGGGCATCAATCCTCGAGGACCAAGTACACGTCCGAGCTTGCCGACGGATTTCATCATATCGGGCGTCGCCACCACGGCATCGAAATCCAGCCATCCTCCCTGGATCTTGTTGACGATATCCTCTCCGCCCGCGAAATCTGCCCCCGCCTCTTCCGCCTCCTTCACTTTTTCGCCGGAAGCAATCACACACACCTTGACCGTCTTTCCAAGACCGTGTGGGAGAATCACCGTGCCTCTAACTATCTGATCGGCATACTTAGGATTCACGCCCAATCGCATGGCCATTTCGACGGTCTCGTCAAACTTGGCGAACCCAATCTGTCGCATGAGATTGATGGCGTCTTCCAGCGGGTAAGCGCGAGACTCAACCTTTGCTTTTGCGTCTTTATACTTCTTTCCCGACATTGCCTCTCCTTGCTCCTCCTTCTTGTGCGCAAGTCGCCGTCCAGGCGGCATCAGAATTGACGAACAGGGCTTGAAAGGCTTCGGTCCAACGCGGCCCTGCCTTTCAATCATCGGTTGTTAATCGTCAATCCGCTTTGCCTCCGGCTGCGGCATCTTCAATCTGTCACTTCAAGTCCCATGCTTCGAGCGGTGCCGAGGACTATCTTCTTGGCAGCTTCAATATCGTTAGCGTTGAGATCAGGGAGTTTCGTCTTAGCGATTTCCTCGACCTGTTTCATCGTTACCTTGGCAACCTTGTTCTTGTTTGGTTCCGGGGATCCTTTCGCGATCCCTGCAACCCGCTTCAGAAGCACGGCCGCCGGCGGGGTTTTCGTAATGAAACTATAGCTTCGGTCCTGGTACACCGTAATCACGACCGGGATAATGAGACCTTCTTGAGCCTGAGTCTTCGCATTAAAAGCCTTGCAGAAATCCATGATGTTGACGCCATGCTGGCCCAGAGCCGGACCAACCGGCGGCGCAGGCGTCGCCTTTCCCGCGGGGATCTGCAATTTGACCTGCCCGATTACCTTTTTGGCCATTAAACCTTCTCCACCTGAATGAACTCAAGCTCGACGGGCGTAGACCGCCCAAAGATAGTGACCATCACCTTTAGGGTGTTTCGCTCCAGGTTGACGTCTTCCACTACGCCTGTAAAGTTCGAGAAAGGGCCGTCGATGATTTTCACAGACTCGCCCCGTTCGAACACAAATTTGGGCTTGGGCTTCTCCGCGGTCGTTGACACGCGGTGAACCACCTGGTTCACTTCTTCCTCAGTCAGCGGAGTAGGCTTATTGCCCTGGCTCACAAATCCCGTTACCTTGGGCGTGTTACGAACCAAGTGCCAAGTCTCCTCGGTCATTTCCATTTCCACGAGGATGTAACCGGGAAAGAAGAGTTTGGAACTGACGACCTTCTTTCCGGCCTTCATCTCCACCACATCCTCAGTGGGTATCAGGATTTGCCCGATCTTGTCCTGCAGACCGTGCATCTGCACCCGGCTCATGAGGCTCTCCGCCACCTTTCGCTCAAAGCCCGAATAGGTGTGGATGATGTACCATTTCTTGCCTGTTGTCGTCGAGCTGATGGCTTTTTTCTCCTAACCTTTCCTGTCCTGCTTCTACTCAAACATGTTGAAAATGTATGTAACTCCGTAGCTGAGAAGCAGATCGACCAGTGCCAGATAAAAGCCGAAAAAGAAGACGGTTACGATCACCACGACCGTAGTGCCATAGACTTCTTTCTTGGTCGGCCACGTTACCTTGCGGAGTTCTGTTCTAACCTCACCGCAGAAATTGATGAAATTCCTCGGCGCCTCTTTGACGCTCTCTAACATATGATTGCTTTTTGTCCTTTCTCAGGGACAACCAGAATGACTAAGGTGGCAGGCCAGGAGGGACTCGAACCCCCAACATCCGGTTTTGGAGACCGGCGCTCTACCAATTCGAGCTACTGGCCTGCACTTTAAGCGCTACTTGATTTCCTTGTGCGGCTGGTGACACCGGCACCATCGGCAGTATTTCTTCAGCTCCAACCGATCTGTCACGTTTTTCTTGTTTTTGGTGGTAACGTAATTCTTACGTTTACACACCGTGCATTGTAACGTAATGTTGTCCTGCATAGTTTATAGCGCGGAATCAGTTCAAGGATCTGGACGTTGCCTTCGAGGCAACGCCCAGCCCTCTGGCTTCGATGCCTATTCTATAATCTCCGAGATAGCTCCTGCACCCACGGTCCGTCCACCTTCTCGGATAGCGAAGCGCAATCCCGCCTCCATGGCAATCGGCGTGATCAGTTCGATCGTCAGCGAGACTCGGTCT
>DAOTAI010000329.1:0-5796 GCA_035593865.1 Acidobacteriota bacterium | reverse complement strand
GGGGAGGAAACGATCCAGGTCGCGATAGGTATAGTTTTCGGCGGTGAGCAGATGAACAACGGTAGCCTCGGCTCTCCCGTCTCCTACTTTGCCGCGTATGGCCTTGAAAGCGTGGCGAGCGCCGGTCTCCTCGATTCTCATCTGCGCCTCGGCGATCGACTCCTCCTCGGACTCAGTCATCACCCCAAGAAGTTCCAATGAGGAACCACTTATAGACTCTCTGATGTATCCCCATCGATTAATCCTTCGGGGGGCTCGCTCGGGGTCTGATCCGATAAGCAGCTGGATCTGTTTCGCAACGCCAGCCTCTTCTTCCCAGGCGATCTTGCCTCCGCCCACCCCGGCGCGGCTGATCCAGAACAGCAACGGACGAATACGGGCTGTCAGCGTGTAGTGGTGCTCCTCGGCAAAGCGATTCGACAAGGATTGCGCCTCCGGCGTCTGACCGTGGGGAAAGCCAGACAGTACAATGCAACCCGTCAGGAAGATCAGGTATCTCGGCATACCGCGGTACATAAGCCCTCCTTTTTTCTAGGGCGGTACTTCGAGTTTACGGCAAGCGGGCGAGCAGTACGACGTGCAAAGCCTAGGTAATCGCGTAAGGCGCAACGAAATACCGTCGTCTCGTCATCCATTCCTGGAACGGTCCGACCATAGACCTAAACTTTCCGTGAGCGTAACCATGCACGATCATTTTGAAGAACAGCTCGTTGAACATCCGCATACTACCGATAGACGCAAGCATGAGGAAGGTGGCAAGATAGGAGCAGCGCCTCTCGCCGTCCCACGCAGCGTCTAAAGCGGGAACAGATGAATCAGCCAAAGTTGGAGGAAGATGACTTTGCTGGGTACTGCCTAGGGTTCGAAGGAGTTGACCTGATGCGGGCCGGGCAAGGCAAAGGAGGGTGTTGTGCAGTCCGGTGATTCACGTGATTTGCCAGAACTGAAATCGCTCGTCCCGATGGCCCATGTTCTGAACATTCGGCGATCGGTGGCGTTTTATGAAAAGCTTGGTTTCAGTGTCAGAAACACCTATACGCCAGAAGGCGAGACAGAGCCTGTTTGGGCCTGGCTCGCTTCAGCAGGCGCTCATCTCATGCTCGCTAAAGCCAGCGAGTCAATTGAACCTGAGAAGCAGGCAGTTCTCTTCTATTTGTACTGTGACGATGTGGTTACAGTCCGCGAGAGACTCATCGACGCCGGCGTGGACGCGGGCCCGGTTAACTTTACCTTCTATATGCCGCGCGGCGAGTTCCGGCTCACGGACCCTGACGGCTACGTTCTCATGATTGCTCACACGTAACTCATCTCTCAGACAGGGACTCGGGCGCTGTCTCCCGAAACGCGACCCCCGGTTGCCGCGCTAGAATACCGGTATGACGAGTACGACCGCCGATCTCCTTACCCGCGGTCGAAAGGCCTTTCAAAAGAAGGAATGGCAACAGGTGTGCGCGGATCTTGGTGAGGCCGCTCGCACCCGTGACCTGGAGCCGGAGGATACTCAACGCCTGGCGACAAGTCTCTACTTGACGGGTAAGCAAACAGAAAGCACGGAAATGTGGGCCCGAGCGCATCAGATGTTTCTAGATCTCGGGGCCGTGGAGCGAGCCGCTCGTTCTGCTTTTTGGCTGGCCTTCCAACTGACGCACCAGGGCGAGCGGGTGAGAGCCGCCGCCTGGGTGTCACGAGCATCCCGCTTGCTGGAGGATAACGGCCGGGACTGCGTGGAGCTCGGGTACCTGCTTCTGCCACGCGCCTTGCAGCACCTGTTCGCAGGCGACCCGGAAAGCGCTTTTGCCACTTTTGCCCGGGCGGCGGAAATCGGTCAACGTTTCGCCGACGCTGACTTGATTGCTCTGGCGTGCCACAGCCTCGGGCGCGTGCTGATCCGCTTGGGTAAGCTCCGACAAGGTGTCGGTTTTCTGGACGAAGCGATGGTTGGCATTGAAGCCGGGGAAGTCTCGCCGCTTGTTGTTGGCGACGTTTACTGCAGTGTAATCGAGGGTTGCCTGGAGATCTTCGATCTGCGTCGAGCTCAGGAATGGACCTCGGCCCTCGCGCGCTGGTGTGACTCGCAACCCGACCTGGTTCCTTTCCGAGGCCAATGCCTGATTCGCCGCGCCGAGATTCTTCAGCTACACGGTGCGTGGTCAGACGCCCAGACTGCAGCCGGCTTGGCCTGTCAGAAGTTGCTTGATCCGCCGCAACCGGCATCGGGTGCTGCCTTCTATTGTTGTGGTGAGCTTCATCGATTGCGCGGCGAAATCACTGAGGCGGAAGAGGCGTATCGCCAGGCCAGCCGACATGGACGTAAGCCTCAGCCGGGCCTTGCCCTGTTGCGACTCCTGCAGGGCCAGGCGGAGACGGCGGCAAATGCGATCCGCCTGGCGCTCGACGAGGCCACCGGTTTCGAACAACGCGTGCGCCTGCTTCCTGCCTGCGTCGAAATCATGCTCGCCGCCGGCGAGCTGGCCGACGCCCAGGCTGCAGCCGAAGAGCTCGATCAGCTTTCCACCAAAGTCGGCGCCGAATTTCTCAAAGCACAGGCCGCCCAGGCACGTGGTGCGATTCTCCTGGCGAAGGGTGACAACCGAGCCGGGCTGAGTCTGCTGCGCGAGGCGTGCGCGGGTTGGCAGAAGCTTGAAGTGCCGTACGAAGTCGCTCGCACACGGGTGCTCATCGGACTGGCGTGCCGCCAGTTAGGCGACAAAGATGCGGCCGAGATGGAGTTCGATGCTGCACGCTGGCTGTTTCAAAGCCTTGACGCTCAACCGGGCCTCGATCGCTTGGAAACACTCGTTCTCACCGCTCGCAGTAGCGCGGCCGGACCGCTGACTGCCCGGGAACTCGAAGTCCTTCGGCTTGTCGCCACCGGCAAATCAAATCGCTCGATTGCCTCTGAGCTGTACATCAGCACAAGAACCGTTGAACGCCATCTGAGCAACATTTTCTCGAAACTTGACGTATCGTCCCGGTCCGCCGCCACAGCTTACGCGTACCGGCACAACCTCCTATAGTCTGCAGCTGAGGGAAAACACCCATTCGCACCCGGTAGCAAAATTGAGTGTTCCGACGGATGCGCCCGCGTTTGCCGGTGTCTTAATCTCTCCTCCAAAGGAGGTTCTCTTATGCTTACGACTGCCTATGACGTGGCTCAACTCGACGGAAAGCACGTCCGCCTGAGCCGCGCAGAACTCCAAGAGTTCCGTTCCATAGTCGAGGGACCGGTGTTCGGGCCGGACGACCAACGATGGGACAGCGCGACCTTGCTTTGGAACGGCATGATGACCGGGAAGCCGGCGCTCGTCTTCCAGCCGGCCTCGGCCCAGGACGTAGCCACGGCTCTTGGCTTCGCCCGAGACCGCCAGATCATGATCAGTGTGAAAGGCGGGGGGCATAACATTGCCGGAACAGCAATCGCCCCGGATGGTTTCATGCTCGATATGTGCGGGATGAATAAGGCGATGGTGGATCCAGACGCGCGAGTGGTCCACGTCGGTCCCGGCTGTCGGCTGAAAGATGTTGATCGCGCGACTCAGCAGCACGGCTTGGCAACCGTTCTCGGCTTCATCTCCGATGTCGGTGTTGCGGGCCTGGTCCTGGGCGGTGGTCTCGGATACCTTACGCGCCGGTTCGGCTGGTCGGTGGATAACCTTGAAGAAGTGGAAATCGTGACCGCTGGCGGCGAAGTCCATATTGCCAACCGGGAAAAGAATGCGGATCTTTTCTGGGCCCTTCGCGGTGGCGGCGGGAACTTCGGTGTCGTCACACGTTTTACTCTTCGGCTGCATCCTGTTGGTCCTCAAGTCTACGGAGGTCTGATCGCCTGGCCTTTTGAAAGGGCCGAGGAGATCGCGGATTGCTATCGGGACCTTACAGTGAGCGCACCCAGGGAGTTGTCCGTCTGGATGGTACTGCTTTGCGCTCCACCGGCTCCATTTGTCCCGGTCCAGTGGCGAGGGCGGCGCATATGTGGGATGGCCGTCTGTTACAGCGGCGAACTTGGAGCGGCTGATTCTGCGTTGGCACCCATTCGTAGCCTCGGGGAACCGGTCTTCGATCTTCTTGGAGAACAACCCTATACCCAAGTTCAATCGTACCTCGACGACACTGAACCAAAGGGTTACCACTATTATTGGAAGACAGAATACCTGGCCAGTCTCAGTGATGGCGTCTTGTCGACACTTCGGGAATTGTTCGCCGACTGTCCTATTCCTCAGGCAGACATAGGCTTACTCCATCTTGGCGGCGCCCTCAATGAACGCCAGGCAGACGACGGTGCCGTCGGCAATCGCGATGCACGCTACGTTGTCGGGGTCAAAGGTATGTGGCCCCCGGGAGAGCCGAAAGCAGAGGAATTCCGGCAGTGGGTCCGTTATGCCGGCGATCGAGTGCATCCGTTCTCGACAGGCGGTAACTATATCAACTTTCAAACGGCAGACGAGGATGATCATCGTGTTAAGGCGAGCTATGGGACGAACTTCCGGCGCTTGACTGAGATCAAGAAGAAATACGACCCGGATAACCTGTTTCGCGTGAACCGAAACATCAACCCTCGCAAGGAGGCGTAACAGGAACCAACGGAGTGAGGCCGAACGGCGAAGTGGTGCGTTTGTTGAAAGCCGCCTGGCTGGAATCTCAACGTTGTGTCACACCAAGGACCAGCCGTGAAAAAGAGAAGTGCGCCCAAAACGTGGAAAACAACTGGTCGGGGCAGAGGGATTTGAACCCCCGACTCCCTGCTCCCAAAGCAGGTGCGCTACCAGACTGCGCCATGCCCCGACGCCGTCATCCGATGCGCGTAGTGTAACATGCGCGGCGACTGCTTTAAAACCAGCCAGCAGGGCGGTCAGTAAAGTGGTAAGGGAGCACGTAAGGGACAGTCCCTAAAACCCAAGGCGGCGAAGCGTCTAGGACCAGCGGCGGTTAAGTGCCACGTCTTTTATTGTGGCCGGACTCTCCAGAGTCCGGCGCCGCGCCGCAAGTAGGATCAATGGTGCGAGCATCCTCCTGCTGCCATGCCGGACTCTGGAGTTGGAGAGTCCGGCCGCAATAAAGAAGACGTCACTTCAACCGCCGCCTGGGTCCCTGTTTGTAGTTCCGCCTTCAGGCGGGCCTTAATCCGCTCATATACCGACAATTGTTCGATGGGCAACCATCCTGTTTGTACTCTAGGGCTTCACAAAATAGGTTCTTTCAAAAAGAGATCGGTCCTGGATCTAATGCTTGGCCAGCGTCCCCGTTTCGACCATTTGGACTTTTTCTGACTGGAGGTCCGTCAGGACCGACACGTTTATAGAGGGATACGTGAAGGCTTTGACCCAGGTCCGTCAGGACCGACACGTGACTGGCAGTTGAGCCCAACCGGCAAAAGTGGCTTTCTGCTGGCAGACACTGACAGGTGAGGAGGCGGTGCAGGGAGTTCACGTGCCGGTCCTGACGGACCTCTGATGCGACCAGCACCGGCCTGATGGTGGTCAGAGAGGAGGACGACAGCTTTCAAGGCGCTCGAGATTACGGAATCGCCTAAAGTGGCCCTAAAAAGGGGGTAAAATTGGCCCAAGAGGTGGGCTCCTGCAAATAGCTGAAATTACAACACTGAAGTCGCGTCAGGACACGCCATTCTCGCGCACTTGTATCTGATTGATAAATAAAGAGTCGGAATTTCGTGAAACCCTGTTTGTAGTACCGGCTTTAGCCGGGCCTTAAAGCGGTCAGATATCAACGGTTGACCGCTGGGTAACTGCCCGGCTAAAGCCGGTACTACGAACTTGCGATCCCGGCTGCATTCCCGTT
>DAOTAI010000328.1:0-5842 GCA_035593865.1 Acidobacteriota bacterium | reverse complement strand
CCGGAAATTTTACGTCTTGACAACGAGGGCCCTCATAGAAGGCGGGACTACAAACAGGGTTTTCATGAAACTTCTTTTCAAAATGGGGACGCCGGCTAAGAACTTGGACTGTAAGTAGCTAGTAGGCAACGGTTTAGGGGAACAATTACGTACGGATAAGGCCCAGTTTGAAAGGGGGGACGCTGGTCAGGAATTCGGAATTCTCTTCTTTACTGCGTTACTGCGGTTCTTTCTATCAGCGGCAAGGTTCCAAGGGCGCGGAAATAGTCTTCGATCCCCTTGTAAAGCGCCTCGGCGATCGCGCTGCGAGCGCTATCTCGCTTCATGAACCTTTCATCCGCAGGGTTGCTGATGAATCCGATTTCGGTGAGAGCAGCCGGCATGTTGGCCCCGATTAAAACGATGAAAGGCGCTTTTTTAACACCTCGGTTCTTCTGATTGGGTCGAAACGGTTTCATCTCGCCCCAAAGGCCGGTTTGAACGAAGCTGGCCAACTGCCTGGACTCTACATGATAGTCAGTTAGAGCGATTTTTCTGAGGAGATCTTCCAACTCGTGAATGTTTCGTTGCGACCCAGCATTTTCACGGCTGGCGACTTCTCTCTCGTCGTCGCTGGTGGCAAAGCTGAGAAAGAACGTCTCCGCTCCGGATACCCGGCGATTACGACTGGAATTGGCATGGATTGAAAGGAAAAGATCGGCCCGCTGCTGATTGGCAATTGCTGTCCGTTCCTCGAGCGGAACAAAGACGTCAGTGCTGCGGGTTAACACCACATCCGTCCCCAGGCGCTCTTCCAAAAGTTTCTTCAGTCGCAGAGCGACGTCCAGCACGAGGTCCTTTTCCTTCAAGCCGGTGGGGCCGATCGTTCCGGTGTCCTTACCGCCGTGGCCCGGATCCAGTACAACTCGGCCCACTTTCAGACCAAGCATGCGAGTCAGGCTCATATCGCCTTGCCGGCCGGGAGAGGGGAGGACCGGAGTCTCCTTCCGCACTTCCTTCTTTTCGCCTTTTTCGCTGCCCGCTGTTCCTAACGGTATCACCGCCTCGGCCGTCTGCATGTTTTCAGGCGGGGTTTTGCCGGCCTGCTGATCGGCTGCCTTCTTCGGTCCCCGAGTGTCGATAACGACCCGAAACGGATCGTAAAGTGTAAACATGGTGTGAGTATTCAGGTCCTCGTAATCCAGGACCACACGTACCACGCCTGGCCGGTTCTTGCCTACCCTGATCTGCTTGATAAACAGGTCGTTGACAGGATACGTCTCGGCTAGCTGGCCGTCCAGCTGGCATCCCTCGAAATCGAGGTAAAGCCGATCCGGAGACGAGAGTTCTTCTTTGGTGATCTTAACCTCTCGATCAAATTGGATCACGATCCGCGTATAGTCCTCATTAGACCAGTACCGGATCGATGACATGGTGGCGTAGGGTGAAGCGGACTCGGGTTTCGCACGCGGCGCGCTGGCGGCTGCCTTCAATTCCCTGGCGCGACTCTCCGCCTTGGATCGATAGCGGGTTAAGGGGTACTCGCGGGCGACAAAGCGGTAGTAGTATTCTGCCTTCTCAGCATACTCGCGACGGTTAAACCGCCGCCCCATTTCGTCATAAAGCTCGGCAATGTAGAAGAGGCAATCGTCGGCCGCCCCGTAAGTCGGATCTTTGTCTACGGACCGGCGGTAAAGGAAGATGACCTTGTCGTAATCCTGAACCGTGCGAGACGATTCATTCTTCTTGAGAAGAAGGTTGTGCTCTTTCCGGGCTTTCTGGAAGTACTCCCGCGCGCCTGCGCGATCACGTCCTGAAACCAGCGACAGCAGCCCGAAAAGTACCAAGAGTCCGGCTGCCACATGACGCAGACTCATCAATCGTTACCCCGCGCGATTATAAGACACGCTGCTGACACCTGCTCTATTCATCGTTGAGCACGGCGATTCCTTCGCTTTCGGTCTCGGACCGGCTGAAAAGAGTAACCCTTACCTCCGTCTCAGTCCACAGCCTCGGTCGGGGTGTTTGTGAACAGGATGCGGCCATCCGCCTGGACCACCCGGTAAATCTTACGGTTGACTCGCACCGGCGCGGCTTCGGCGAGGTTCGCATCTTGCAGCGGATCCGACGGCTTATACAGGGCCGTCACCTTCTTTACGTAGTCCTGCGTTTCCTTGTAAGGCGGAATTCCTTTGTAACGCACCACGGCGTTTTCGCCCGCGTTATACCCGGCCAATGCCAGAGACAAATCGTTCTGGAAGTAATCAAGCAGGAAGCGCATATACTTCACGCCTCCCTCGATATTCTGACCGGGGTCGAAAACGTCTTTTACGCCAAACCGCTTCGCCGTATCGGAATGCAGCTGCATCAGCCCTTTGCAGCCCTTGACGGAAACGGCGTTCGGATCGAAGTTGCTTTCGACTTTAATAATTGCCTTCACCAGATCCGGACTGATGCTGTAACGTGCGGCTGCCTCCTCGATCAGAGGAAGGTAGAGCTGTTCCCGGTCCATCTCCGGCTTTCTCACCGCCTGAAGTAGAGAACTGGTTGCGCGAGACCCCGAAAGCCCGCTCCTATCCGTCCCCAGGTTCGTAAAAAAAACCCGCCCCGATTCATCCACAATCTTCTGGATCGAGCCGCCCAGGGCCGAAGTGCCGGGCCACAGCAATGCGAGCAACAGGACACGAGCGGTTTTAACGCGCATATTCCCTAACAAGGATGCGGAAGACGGCGAAAAAGTCTAGTGATTGCGTTCACCAACCGTAAGAGTTGCACAAAACCCTCCGAGCACCCACGCAAAGGGAAGAAGTCACTAGTCTCCTTCCAAACCGTGACTAAGTCCGTCTTTCTGATTATATCCGGCTTTGTCAGTTCAGCAGTTCGGCGACCGCGCTGAATGTGTGCTCCAAGGCCTCGTCGAGCCTGCCGAGATCCCGGCCGCCGGCCTCTGCCATGTCGGGGCGTCCGCCGCCTCCTCCGCCGACAAGAGGTGCGATCTTCCGGATCAACTGATCGGCCCTGATCCGTCCTGTCAAGTCGGACGTCACCATAACAACCAAACTGACTTTACCGTCGCTCGGCGCGCCTAGAACCACAATCCCCGACTCTAGCTTATTCTTAAGCTGGTCGGCCAGGGTTCGCATGGCACTCCGATCGAGGTTTTCAACCCGCTGCGATAGCACCTTTACGCCCTTGACGTCTCGGACCTGCGCGGCGGAGCCGCTCTCTTTCTGAGCAAGCTTCAATTGAAGCTGTTCGACTTGCTTCTCGGCATCCTTCAGATCAGCCAAAATTCTTTGCACTGTCTGGGTCAACGAGTCGCGCCGGGTCCGAAGCAACTCGGAAAGCTCCGTCAGAAGCCGGTCATCTTCCAGAGAGCGCGCCACGGCCGTCTCTCCCGCGACGGCTTCAATACGCCTGATGCCGGCGGAAATGCTGCTTTCACTGACAATCTTGAAGAAACCGATGTCGCCAGTTCGGCGAACGTGAGTGCCGCCGCACAATTCCATGCTGAATCCGGGCACCGAAACGACTCGAACCTGTTGCTGATATTTCTCGCCAAATAACGCCATGGCGCCCCGCTGTATCGCCTGGTCCAGATCGCTGATTTCAGTTTGAACCGGTAGATTTTCCTGGATCTTCCGGTTGACCAGCGACTCGATCTCTTTGATCTCAGCAGGGGTTACCGCCCTGTAATGAGTGAAATCAAAACGGAGCCGGTCTGGCGCAACCAGTGAGCCGGCCTGTTTCACGTGCGACCCGAGCACCTCACGCAGGGCAGCGTGGAGCAGGTGGGTTGCTGTGTGGTGGCGGGCAGTAGCACGTCTCTCTTCGGGATAGACCGTCGAGCGAACTCGATCACCAACTCGCAGGCTTCCGTACCGAAGCGCGACCCGATGAAGCCGTAACCCGGACAACGGTGAGAAGACGTCTTCAACCTGAGCGTGCATCTCGTCGTTTTCAATAACGCCTTTGTCTCCTACTTGTCCCCCTGCTTCCGAGTAGAACGGGCTTCGATCCAGCACGACCTCGGCAGTCTCTTTCTCGGTCAACTCCTCCTTGAATTCATCGCCCTGTATGATGGCCAGTACGGTTCCGGTGACATCGGCGATAGCGTCATAACCGGTGAATTCCGTTGTAAGCCCACGCCCGGCAGCCTGGCGATAAATCTCCTTGACCGTTTTCTCACCGCCCTTCCAGCTCGCCCGCGCTCGCTCACGCTGCTTTTCAAGCTCGGCATAGAAACCCGCCTCGTCCACCTCCAGGTCTCGTTCTGTAGCGATCTCCCGGGCCAGATCCAGGGGAAAACCGTAGGTGTCGTATAGCTTGAAAAGCTCGGCGCCCGGAAGGAGGCGCTTTCCCTGCCGGACCACCGTTTCAGCAATTTCATCAAACAGCGACATCCCGAGGCTCAGTGTCGAGCTGAATTTCTCTTCTTCGTTTTTCACCACGGTCGCGGCGTACTCGCGGCTGTCCAGAAGCTCCGGGTAGGCATCCTTCATCAACTCGGCCACCAGGCTGGTCAGGGTGTACAAAAAGGGCTGCTCCATCCCCAGCATCTTGCCATGACGGATGGCCCTGCGAAGAATCTTCCTCAAGACATAGCCGCGTCCATCGTTGCCGGGCACAACGCCGTCATGAATCAGAAAAGCGCAGGCCCTGCTGTGGTCGGCCGCAATCCGCAGGCTCACGTCCCGGTTCTCGTCTTCCCCATAGGCGACGCCGGTCAGACGTGAGGCCTCCTCGATGAGGGGAACAAAAAGATCCGTCTCATAATTGCTGGTGACGCCCTGCACGACGCAGGCAATGCGTTCGAGGCCCATACCCGTGTCAATCGAGGGCGACGGAAGGGGGGTCATAACTCCCGATCCATCCCGGTTGTATTGCATGAAAACCAAGTTCCAGATCTCGACGAAACGGCCGCAGGGGCAGGTCAGGTCACAATCGGTGTGGCCAGCCGGGCTGGTTCCCAAATCGTAATGCAGTTCGGAACAAGGTCCGCAGGGCCCGGTATCTCCCATGGCCCAGAAGTTATCTGCCTCTCCCAGCCTGTAGATACGGTTCTCGGCAATGCCGATGTCTTTTTTCCAAATTTCGAAGGCTTCATCATCGTGAGTGTAGACCGTGATGTAGAGCCGATCTTTGGGGAGGGCGTAGACTTCCGTACACAGCTCCCAGGCAAAACGAATCGCCTCCTTCTTGAAATAATCGCCGAACGAAAAATTACCGAGCATTTCGAAGAAGGTGTGATGGCGATAGGTCCGTCCCACGGTCTCCAGATCGTTGTGCTTGCCACTGACCCGCATGCATTTCTGGGCGGTGGTCGCGCGCACATAATCCCGCTTTTCCAGACCCAGGAAAACGTCTTTGAACTGGTTCATCCCGGCATTGGTGAACAGCAGGGTGGGATCATTCTCCGGGACCAGGGAACTGCTCTTGACCCTCTTGTGGCCATGGTCCTCGAAATATCGAAGGAAATCTTCACGAATCTGGCTGGATGTTTTCATTGGGTGCAACTCGTTAAAATCCTTGCTAATCCTCGTCCCTGTTAAGCGAGGCAAAATAAGGCTCGAGGACTTCTCTGACAGCAGCTGGAGGGTAACCTAACCGAATCGCGTAATCGAACAGCTTCTTGAGATCGATTCGGTTTTCTGGAAGATTGCGTGTTGCGACTCGTGCTCGCACGGCCTCCTGCAGGCTGGCTGATTCCGGCGCTTCTTTTTCCACTTGTTCCAGAATCAGCCCGATCATTTTAGCATCGAGGCCCAAGCTTTGTAACTCATGGAAGATGCGGCGATTCCCGTACAGCTTGCGAGTACGCAGGTAACGGGCCCGGCGATAACCCACCTCCTGGTCGTTAAGG
>DAOTAI010000327.1:0-5847 GCA_035593865.1 Acidobacteriota bacterium | reverse complement strand
GCGAAGGGGCGCGGGGGCTTTTCGGCTTGACTGAGGAGCAGGCCCGAGATCTGAAGCGAACCGACAAGCTTCGCCCTGTGATTCGCCAACCCGTCAAGCCGGTTGAGCCGCCGCCGGTCAACGAACCTTGATCCCCCGGTAGAAGCCCTTCGTCCAGTAAAAGAGCGCCAGGATAAGGGCAGGGGACAGCAGCATCCCCCTCAGGCCGTCTCTACCGCTACTGCGAAACAGGCGCGACAGAATGCGAGGCGTGCGCAGCAGCGGAAGGCCAAAACAGAGGAACGGAACCTTACGCAGCCAAGCGCCGGCGGCTACCTGGTTCGCCGCCCGATACCGCCCGCTCCAGAAACCGAGAGACCAAAGGTGCGCAAGGACCTTTTTCCAACTACAACGATGCTTGTGAGCTACTTGCGCCTTTCCCTCGAAGAACAAGCCTTCGCGCCATCTTCTACATAGCAGCAGGTCTTCGGCCATCCCGTAGTTCTCGTCAAAACCGCCCCGGTCAAGGAACAAGTCGCGCCTGACCAGCAGGTTTGAGCTGGACAGCGCTTCCCGGAAACCGGAAGGCAGGCCGGGAAGGTACTCCGAGAATTCAATCCAGTGAAGGATGCGACTGGCCGTCGTTTCCGGGTTCGCGTTTGCGATCGCGCCGCCGATGAGCGAGATTTCCGGGTGCGCATCCAGGGTGGCGAGGAGGGATTCGAGCCAATCAGGGTGCGCCACGGCGTCGGCGTCCAGAAAGGCAAGAAGAAGTCCGGTGCTTTCTCTGGCGCCGAGGTTTCGAGCGGCGCCCGCAAAAAGCCGTGTGTCGGAGCGAATAACTCGTAGCGCCGGATGAAGGGTTTGAAGCCAATCCGCGGTGTCGTCGCCGGAAGAATCGACAACGATCACCTCAAACGAGCTACCGGTGCGCTGAGCATAAATGGATTCAATCGTTGCCTGGATAGTCTCCCGGCTCTTGTATGAAGGCACCACGAACGAGATTTCCGGCGGCACGATTTGATTTTTCTCCTTGCTCTTTCTTCCCCTTCTCTACCAAGCTCGGAAGCGGATCTCGGCGGCGGTTGGGATCATTCGACCGCGGCTGATTGCTCACCCTTGGGCATAAGCGCTCAAACCAGGCCAACCCGGTACTTCTACGATCATGAAGACAAAAGATCTTCAGGTCCGTAGGACCGGCACGTTTATAGAAACCGGACGGCTTGGCAACCGAGGTCCGTAGGACCGACACGTGTTCAATCGTCGCCCAAACACATGTCGGTCCTAATGGACCTCCAAGACACCTCGAGATGCCAGGACTACAGGACTCCGACGTCCTTCTCGAGAATCGGCCGGCGCATTCTATTTTGGCCGCGGCCCTAACACGCTGACAGCGAAGAGCTATCTGAGCGCTTATGTCCCGTTTTCCTCCTGCCGCTCAATCGGCATTGAAAATCCCGCCTTCACTCCCGAAATAATGGTTCGTCCTCTTTTCCAGTTCATTGTCACCAGGTTGTAACTGATACTGCCGGCGAGCGTCAGGAAAAAACGCGACCATTGCCCTACTCCTGCCTGGTGCTTGCGCATGAAGTAAACGGCGTTTCTCCGGGTCCAGAAAACTTTACGCAGGGGACTACTTTGCGTGCCGTGCGCGCCCCAATGAAAAGCTTTGGCAAACGGACAATAGTACGCCAAGCATCCCTTCAAACGGGCACGGTACAGGTAGTCGACCTCTTCGTGATACATGAAATAGCGCTCGTCGAAAAGCCCGACCAAATCAACTACCGCCGCATCGAGAAACAACACACTTCCCTGCAGGACTTCAACCTCCCGCATCTCGCTCCACGCCGGTCCGTCAGCGGTTTCTTTGCCTTCGAAGTCGACCAGGACATGATGCCATCGTACGTGCCCCCAGGCCATATCCAGGCAGTCGGGCCGGCGCCACTGAAGGATCTTCGGGCCGTAAATTGCTGGTTTTCTGCCTGCCGCGAATCCAGCCAGCGAAGTGATCATCCCTGGATCGACCAGCAGGTCGTTGTTCAAGAGGAGGTAATAACAGGGACGAGGCCGCTGGCCCGATGCAACTTCCCGCCAAATCCGGTTTATCGCCCCGCCGTAGCCCAGGTTTTCCTCCGTCTTGACAATGTCGATCCCGGCCGGCAGACCCTGAAGAGAATCGTCAGTGGAGGCGTTATCCACCACCACGACGTGAAGCGGTCGGTAATTGCTGGCGAGTAGTGCGTCAACCGTGCGGGGCAGAACGTACTTCCCGTTCCAGTTCACACAGATGGCTAACACGTCCGCATCAGCCGCCATAGCTCTTCCCACCTGTCCCGTCCCGCCTGCCTCAGAAGTCGTCGTTTGGCCAGCGCTTGTCCGCTTGCGCCAATCCCGGCGGCAACGCCCCGAAGAAAAGCCCTCAAATGCCCAGCCTTCAAGGCATGGAAAAAAAAGCTCCGCATCCAGCCGAAGACCAACCAGGGAGTGTGTCGCCCAGGCTGATAGGTCAGCATGAGCAGCCAGCGGTTCCTGGTGATCCAGTACACCCGCGTATCGGAATAGAAAATCCAAGGCCTGGCTCCCGCCTCTTTCGGTCTCTCGGGATCCGATGCGGCTTCCATATGATAGACAACGGCATCCGGCGCGTACAGGCATTCGAACCCGGCCAGGCGGGCGCGCAGACTCAGGTCGACATCCTCAAGGTACATGTAATAGGTCTCGTCAAAGAAACCTACCTGGTCAAACAGCCTGCGTCGATAGAAGGCCGCCCCGGCGCTTGCGCCCATGACCGGTTCCAGCTTCTCGTAAGAAGAGGATCTCTCCCCACTGCCTCGTTTTAAGGGCAGCCCCGAGCGCAGATACCGGTCTCCGGCGCTGTCGAGCCGATCCCGGTGCCAATAGTTCAACATCTTCGAAGCGACGATGCCGCATTGGCTGCACTGCCGGAAGGCTTTCAAACCGTTCTCGATCCAACCGGGGTCGGCTTCCGTGTCGTTGTTCAGCAAGGCTATGAACTCGGTCCCGGTTCGTTCAATACCGCGGTTGATCGCCTTCGCAAAGCCATGGTTCGATTCCAGGCGCAAGTATTGAAACTCGGGGAAGCAATCAGCCATGATAGCGGGTGTTGAATCGACCGACCCGTTATCCACCACCAGGACGCTGGCTGAGACTGTCTGGCGTCGAAGCGATTCCAGGCAGTTACGCAGCAGGTCACCGCGGTTCCAGGTTGGGATGATCACGGTAATCGAAGCCATTTGGGTTTCCTGGCCTCTCTTTAGAGGTTCCTCAACGCCGGCGCTTGTCCCCTCCGGAGTGCCTGCTCTCATCTTCCTGCCGGGCGCGCAAGACCCCGAGGCTGTAATGGTAACTCATCAGGTCCGGATAGTAGCGGCTGAGATCAGGCCAGCGCCTTTTCTCGGTCACGCTGCACAAGATGGTCAAAAGTGACATCTGGAACCGTCGGCGCACGGTATAGGGGCGGATCTTAAGCACGCTGAGGAAGTCGGCCATCTCCGGGTGCAGTCGATAGAATCGCCAGGCCGTACATCCCACCTTTCTCTGTCTCTTGATGAAGGATTTTAGAGATGTGGGGTGGTCGTGCCAGGCAAGGGCGCCAGGCTCGTAAACCAGCCGCATGCCCTGGCGCTTCAGTCTCAGGCTCAGCTCAATGTCCTCCCAACCGTATTCCTGGAAAGTTTCGTCAAATCCCCCCGATTCCAGGAAGAACCGTCGGCCGATGGAAAGATTGCTGGTATAGAAGAAGTTAAACGGCACATTTTCGCGGTCGGTAATCAAGGCGAACCCGAACTGCCAGCCTTGCTCGCCGACGTATTGCATGAAACGGGTTACGGGCAGGTGTTTTGCCCACCGGGTGTATCCAATGACGACAAGTCGCGAATCGGGTACCCAGTTCCCGCGCTCCTGGCGAGCCATGGCGTGGCGAGTTAAAAAGTCCGGGGCCGGGATGGTGTCGTCGCCCAGAAACACCAGGAAATCGCCTCGCGCTTCCTTCGCTCCCAGGTTGCGAGCCGCGCCCTGCTTGCGATTCTGCTGGCGCAGGTAGCGAATGTTGGCTCCGTAACCCTGATCCCCGCTGGCCGCCATCTGGTTCTGGAAGCTGCTCACGCGCTGTTCCGTATCATCGGTCGAACCGTCATCGACCACGATCACTTCGTACGAGAAGGGTGAACAGGCAGGAGGCTCTTGGGCCACCAGGGCTTCAAGCGTCGTCTGCAGTGTCCGTGACCGGTTGTAGGTCGGGATAATGACGCTAAAGTCCACGCTCGACATACTCCAGGAAACGGCGCCAAGCGACCCTGAAACCTTCGTCTCGCCAGGTTTGTATGAATTTGCGGGCGCCGGGCTTGACGCCGGTGTCCGGATGAAGGGCAAATTGAACACCTTGCCACTGCAGCGCCTTGATTTCTCGTCGAAGCCGGGCGATTTCGTCCTGGAGCTCGGACGTTCGTTTCGCGGGAGCGGGCGGGCAGGTTAAGGGTTCAAACATCTTTGTCAGTTCCTGCATCTCCAAGTGAGTTCGTTCTATCCGCCGATATTCGGGGTCCTCCACGATCTCCCGGAAGGGATCTATGAAAAGGCCAAAAATCTCGGCATCCGACCTCTTTCGCATGGCTTGCACGCGAGACCGCCGCTGGAGCAGGTTCGGCAGATTGTCTAGCACGTCATCCACAGCGACCAGATGGTTGAGGGCGTCGAGAATCTGAAAAGGGGCGGTAGGATCGCCGCGCTGAAGACGCTCGCGGCTTTTTGACCACAGGTAGAACCGGTCTCTCTCCACCCCGGAAAAAAGCACGGCTCTCTTGATTGCCAATATCACGGCCAGCGGGAATATTCTGCGAAAATTGGCCTCTTCATAATTCTTGAAGACAGTCAGGAGCGCGTTTCGGTGCATCAGGTAGCGCATCTTCTCGCCGGCCTGGCTCTTAAAGGTGCTGTGTCCCCTATGGAAGGCCAGGGAATCCGGGGCGTATGCCACTTCATAGCCGGCCAGCCAGAGACGCCATCCCAGGTCGACGTCTTCGTAAATCGCAAAGTAATCCTCGTCAAATCCGCCGACTTCACGGAAAACTTCGCGATCGATCAGCATGGCGCCGCCGCAGGGGAAAAGAATGCGGTCCGGGTGGCCCACGCTGGTCCATGGCTTTCCGAGATCCCGCTGCAGGGCGTAGCCCAGGTATTGAAGGGATGAACCGTTAAAGTCGATCTTTTGTCCTTCCCAATCCAGGATTCGAGACCCGACACACACCGTCGATCCTTCCATGCGTGCTAGTGCGGCATTGATCCAGTCGGGGTGGCATCGCATGTCATTGTTGATCAAAGCCAGGCAGCGGCCACGGGCGATCTCGGCCGCCGCGTTATGCGGTTGTGCGAAACCCAGGTTCGAACTGTTCTGGATAATCCTGACTTCCGGGTAGTGGGCGCGGACGAACTCTTGCGAGCCGTCGGTGCTCCCATTATCAATCAAAATGATCTCCCCGACCTGTAGCGCTGTGAGAGAGGGAAGGAGCGCTTTGAGATGCTCTTTCCCGTTCCAGTTTACAGTCACTACCGAGACGTCAAAGGCGGATAGGGACACGGGGGGATTGTACAATAAGGTGAGCTATTTGCGCGTCACTCCTCACTCGTTGACGCTGAATTCTGCGGCGATGACTAAGTGTGTCAGGAAGTCGTCTTAGATTCCAGGCGAAATTGCGGAGCTGGGCCAGTTTGCGTCGGCCCGGCTGGCCGAGGCGCAGCAAGTGAAAAAGCGCCCGCCGGAGATTGGGCATTTCGTAGTTCTTGATTAGCGCTCGAATGTTGTTTCGCTCGCCGATCAACTCGCGCCAGGCGAGCCCCTTGGCTTCGCGG
>DAOTAI010000326.1:0-5866 GCA_035593865.1 Acidobacteriota bacterium | reverse complement strand
TGACAGCCTCGGGCTTAGCTCCTTTAGCCGGCGCTGCCGCAGTTGCAACTGCGGCTCGACGCCGGTCTAACCAACCATGGATAGTCAGGTTGCGCGCAGGATCAGGCGCCGGGAACAGAAAACTGGCCAGGTAGCCCACCCCAAAAAGGATCAGGTGACTGTATACTCCCAACATGTAGGTATGATGTCCGAAGTTGTACTCACCAAGGTCCCACAGGAGAGCCCTTCCACCGTCCGCGGTGGGGATTCGCGTGGAAGTCAGCGTCGCCCAGGCGCTGAATATGACACAGGCAACGATTCCGATCGCCACACCCTGACGATTCGCTCGTCGGGTTAAAACGGCAAGCAGAAACAATCCGACTATTCCCCCCGAGAAAATAGCGTACAGGTTAAAGACAATGCCCAGCACTCCTTCACCGCCGAGCCGGATATAGAGCGATGCGATCAAAACAGAGGCCAAGCCGCATACGACTACAACCAGTTTGCCGACGATGAGCTTGGAGCGATCGGTCACGTTGGTCTTGAACCGCGCGTAATAGTCTTCGACAGCCACGGCGGCCAGGCAGTTCAAATCTGCGTCCAGGGTCGAAATGGCGGCCGCCACCAGGCCGGAGAGAATCAGGCCGACAACTCCTGGCGGCAACTGAGTCATCAGGAAGTAAGGAAACACTTCCTCGGCCTTAATGTCACCCGGTAAAGGCAGGTTGGTGATCTCATAGAAGGAGTAAAGGGCGGTCCCAATAAACATGAAGAGCGCCCAGACGGGAACGCAGAGCAACACCCCCATAAGTGACGCCTTAATAGCGGCCCGATCGGATTTGGCGGTCAGATAGCGCTGCACGATGGTCTGGTCGGTTCCGTACTTCTGGACAGCGTAGAAAATGCCGTTGAGCGCCATCACGATGAAGGTGAGTTTAGCGAAGTCCCAGTCATAAGGTCCGAACCCTATCTTGCCATGCTCCCATGCGACCTGAAGAACTGCGGCGGGGCCGCCGGGGGGAAGAAAGAGGAGCACCAGAACAGAGATCACGCCAGCGGCAATTAACAGGAATCCCTGGAAAACGTCCGCCCAAATCACCGCCTCGATCCCTCCGATCACCGTTATAACGATAATGACGACGCCCAGGAACCAGAGGATCAGGTAAGGGTCGAAGCCGGACATGGAGGCCAAACCTACGGTCAGCAGAAAAAACACTGTCCCCATCTTAGAGAAGTGCATCAGGCTGAACGCAAGGGAGCTGTACATGCGAGCCAGAAAGCCGAAACGCTTTTCGAAGTATTCGTAGGCGCTGAGCCCGATCACCTCCCGGTACAACGGCACGATAAACCAAACCAGACCCACGAGCACCACCGGCACCATCAACCCCTGTACCAGGAGAATCCAGTTGGATTTGTAACCGGCGCCAGGATAAGCGAGGAAAGTAACGCTGCTGATGAGGGTGGCCAGGATCGACATCCCGATCACCCAGGAAGGGATCGCGCCACCCGCTTTGAAATACTTGTCAGTTGTTTTTTGTCGACCGCTGAAGGACGCTCCGATTAGCAGGAAAACCACGACGGAGGCCAGGAGAACGATCACATCCAGCAAATGAAGCTTGTCATCCACGTAAGACTCCTTGTGCGTTTCAAGCCGGTCTTGAATCTGCGGGCAGGCAGGCCGTCGCCCGGAGGTTCAGCCTGGTAACGCCCTCCACGATACTTTGTCGTTCCAAATCAGTGACCGGCACAAGAGGCGGAAGGACATGCTCTTCGCACAACCCTAGTTCAGACAGGATGACCTTCAGTGCCGCCAGGGAGCCTGCCAACGTCCGCTCCTTCTGATACAACTCGGAGATGTGGTCCGTCAAGTCTTGGTACTCCTGCGCCTTCTCCGGGCTGCCGTTAACGGCGGCCTGCCAGAGCCGGTTATACAGGCCGGGAACGATGTTACCCGTGCTGGGCACGATCCCTCGAGCCCCCCTGGCCAGCGCGTAAGCCGATTGCCGCGCCCACCCTACCAGGAAGGAAAAATCATCGCGGCCAGCCCAAAGCTCGAGGCTTGCATTTAACCGTTCCAGGTTTCTCTCCGAATCCTTCATCCCGATCACTCTTGGATGGAAACTGAGCTTGTCAGCGACGTCCAAAGGGATCGACATGTGTGTTGTTGACGGGATGTTGTAAAGGACCAGCGGAAGCGCGACGCCGTCGGCCAATCGTTCGTAGTAACAGAGGATCTGCTCCGGATTCAGCGGGTAGTAGCTGGGCAGATGAGCCACGACCGCGTCAACCCCCAAATCGGCAAAACGTTTGGCCGCCTCCAGGGAGTAAGCGAGACAATTATCCGAAATCCCAGCATAAACCGGGACATGCGAGGGGGTTGACATTCGAGTCAACCGCACAAGATCCTGACGCAAATCGTGAGAGAGCGAAGCCGATTCCCCGGTTGTACCCAAAACGAACGGACGAGCGTCCGCACGACAGAAGTGCCGCACGATCCTTTCTACCGCCAGCCCGTCGATTCGTCCCTGGGCGGTCAATGGAGTGATCATTGGAACGATCACACCAGTCAGGTTCTTGGCGTTAGTGCTCATGAATTTCCCGAATGTGTGCTGCGATGGCTCGCGCGGTTGGTTTCAGCCGCGATCGCAGCTGAAACCAACCGTAGGTTTCGTTAGAAGACAAGCCTGAGGCTCAGCTGGATGACCCGGTTCCCGTGGACACCCAGGATCTTCCCGAAGTTGTCCTCTCCAACCACCATCTCATCGGGATCATTCAGCAGGGGATGATTCAGGAAGTTCAGGAACTCGCCGCGCAGTTGCAGACTCACCTGTTCGGTTACCGGCGTATTCTTCGCAGCTGAAAGGCTAAACTCGAACCTCCTCGGACCGCGCAGGCTGTTTTTGCCCACATTTCCAGGCCGTTCAGGCAACCCGCTGACCTCGTTTTCCGGAACTTCCTGAAATGCATCCGGATTCAAGTACCATTTCTGATACCTGTCGGGATCCGGGGCGGTCAGGTACGGATCGCCGCCGACGTAGTCCGGACGCGAGGAGTCGAGGTCCGAGTCCTGTTCCACGGTCAGCGGCTTCCCACTCGTCACGTTTAGGATTCCGCCGAGCTTCCAGCCGCCGATGAGTTTCGCCAAAGCGCCGTTGGCCCCCGCCCACTCGGCGAACGGGGCTTCCCAGAACCAGTTGACGCTCAATCGGTGAGGCCGGTCCAGATCCGTGGGGCCAAGATCCGCCCTCAGATTGAACTCGTCCTGGACCCTCTTGTCATTTCCCGGCCAGAAATCACCTTGTGAGACAGCCATGGTCCTGGACCAGGTGTAGTTGACCCCAAAGCTCAGGTTATGCGAAAGCGTCTTGCGAAGAGACGTCTGCCAGCCATGGTAGTAGCTGAAGTCGGACGCGTCGGTGTATTCGAACTCCCCCGCCTGCGGGTAGGGCCGTTCACCGGTCTGTCGGTCGAACACATTCATATTATGGGACATCAGGATCTTCAACGCCTTGTTCCCGACATACCCGGTCTCCAACACCAGGTTCGGCGTGAGCTGGCGTTGGATGTCCAACGTCCATTGCATCGCGTAAGGCGCCGGGTTGTTCTCATCGTAGGTGTGGTAACTACGAGGGAAATCCTGGGCCGAGATGATGGGAACCATCTGCTCGTTGGTCAGAGGATACCTAAGGTTGTACTCGGCGATCTGACTCCCCTGGAACACGACCCTCCAGGGGATCTGCGGGCTGCGATAGACCATCGACGAGAACTGGCGCAGATTTGGCTGCCCAAAATTAATTCCAAAACCGCTGCGAAGCACTGTCTTGGCGTCTTCCCCCAGTCCCCATGCGAATCCCACGCGCGGCGCGAAGTTGTTGAAATCACCGTTGTAAAGCGAGTCGGGGTCGCGGAACACGGGCGGCGATGCCACCGCGTTGGCGATCGTGCCGGGATTGAAGATCTGGCCGTTCTTTTCTGAAAAGACCGAGAAATACTCGTAGCGAAGCCCGAGATTGAGAACCAGATTGGGCCGAACCCGGAAATCATCTTGGATGAAACCTCCGATCTGCCACGTGCGACCGTAATACCGGGGCTGCCCGAAAGTGAAGGTCACCTCCCTGGGATTGTTTGCAAGAAGGTCATTCGGCCTTCTGTATCTGAACACCGGTACCTCTTCGTCGTACCGGCCGGGCGTCTGCGCCATGTAAAGAGCCCCGAACTTCAGACTGTGACGGCCAATGGTCGTAGAATAGACATCTTCGAAGCTGTAGGAATGACCGGTCAGCATCAGCCCTTCACCATCAGCTCGAAAGCCGTCATTGTCCAGTCGGATTCCAATGGTCTTGTTCTTGGCGAAAATCGCATCAGTCCGCTCCATCTGCTGATGGTTCAGGCCGGCCCGCAGTTCGTTCGCCCAAGTTGCGGCTGAACGGGTCCAGGTGATATTCCCCGAATGGTTCTCACCAAAGTACTCCCGGGGATTTCCCTTGGCCTGGCGAACTTCCTTCCTATCGGGGCTCCCGCCCGTGTAACGCGCAGAGATCATGTTCGTGAAGTTGACGTTCCAGTCCGTCCTGAAAACGAAATGATCGTCGTTGGCGGTCTCCGCGTCTACGTACCGCGCATTGGCGTTGGAATCGCCCGGCTCATATGATTCAGTCGGATCGGGCCACAGTTCAAAGAAACCGCGGGATTCGGGCAGAGCCGCGATCACCTGCTCACGGAACTCGGGTGTGGGCACCTCTCTTGTGTAAACATTGCTGTTCCGTTGCCGGTATCCCTCGTAGGCAAAGAAGAAGAACCCTTTGTCCTTGATGATCGGCCCACCGATCGAGCCGCCGAACTGGTTGTAGCGCACGGGGGTTTTCTGATCCGAGGTTGCCCAGCCGTTACGTGCATTCAGGGCGTCATTTTGAATGGTCTCGAAAAGCGAACCGTGAAAGTCGTTGGTTCCGCTCTTGCTGATTACATTGACGTTGCCGCTGAAGGTCCTGCCGACTTCGGCCGACATCACGCCTTTGGAAACGACGACTTCCTGGATGGCCTCCTGGCTCATGACGTTGATCTTGTTGAAGCCCTGGAAATTCGCCATTGACGAAGTTTCCGGATCTCCCGCCGCATCAACTCCGTCGACCGTGACCGTAATGCCGGCGGTGGCTAATCCGTTGATCGAGAACATGCCGTCCGTGTCGTAGCGAACGCCGTTTTGCAGGGTAAGGAAATTGGTGAAGTCCCGCCCGGATTGGGGCAGTTCGGACAATTGCAGGTTCGATACAGCGTCCGCCTTTGTCACCGCCGCGCTTTGAAGCAGCGGAGCCTCGGCCTGCACAGTAGTGACGTCGCTGATTTCACCGATCTCGAGCTCAATCGGGTACCGAATTTGCTGGCCGGAAGAGAGCTCCAGCCCGGTGCGCACGTGCGTCTTGAACCCGGTTAACTCGGCTTTGAGGTCGTACACTCCAACCGGCACAAACGAAAACGTGAACTCGCCCACATCATTCGAAACAGCCGTCAACTTGGCGTTTGTCAGCTGGTTGGTCAACTCGATTGTCACCCCGGGCACCACGCCTCCGGTAGGGTCGGTTACGATACCGTAGAGGGTTGCCGTCGTTCGTTGAGCGACGGCACTGGTCGTGAACAGGGTGATGGCCAGCACCAGGACGATCCATGTTGCCTTGTGTCTCATTTTTGCATCGACTCCTTGGCTGAGCAGTGAAGAAGGCAGGAGGGGACGGCGAGCCCTATCCGGCGCCCGCTCCCGATCCCGTTCCTCGTCTGCGGGAGGCGCCTCCGCCCCCGAAATTTACAAAATAAGCCCGGGATGCCTGTCACTTCTCACATGAGAAGTATGGCATGTGAAATATCACATGATTTCCGCTTCAGGTCAAGA
>DAOTAI010000325.1:0-5929 GCA_035593865.1 Acidobacteriota bacterium | reverse complement strand
CCTCGGGGGGCAGCCCTTCCACATGCTCCGCCGAAATCATACGGGTGGCCCGTTCATGTTCGTTCTCGATCATGCCTGTTCTCCTTCGAAAAGACCGCGCAGCGTCTCCAGCCCGCGATACAGCCGGGATTTCACCGTTGATAGCGGGGCGTGCACCACCTGGGCTATTTCGTCAAGCTGCATATCCTCGTGGAAACGGAGGAGAATAACCTCGCGGCAGGGGACTGGCAGTTGCTGCAGAGCTGCCCAGATACGCTCGCTCTGCTCGGTTCGGCTACAAAGCTCAAGTGGGCTTAAGTCATCCCCGGCGCCGATTTCGGGTTTTGCCGGCTGAGACTCCACGAGTTCGTCAAGACTCACGGCCTTCTTGCGGCGAACCTGATCGATGACGAGGTGGCGCGCCACGCTGAACAGCCACGCATCAAACTTCCATTTGTCCTTGTACAGATGCCCCTTCTCCAGGACCCTGACCCAGGTCTCCTGGAACAGGTCTTCGGCTGTCTGCCGGTGGCCCGTCAGGTTCAGCAGGTAACGGAAGAGTCGCTCTTGGTAGCGTTCGATCAGGCGTGCCAAGGCATCAGGATCTCCCCGCCGAAGACCCTCTAGCTCGAACGGTGCCGGATCGACGCAGGTCATAGGCCAACTCGCAACGCCATACATACTATTCCCGAATACGGATCAGGCGCCTCAAAAGACTCACAGAAAAGAGCACTCCGAGTTACAGGCGAAACTTGGCGCGCACCAATCGGTGTGATAGAAACTGAAGCTCGGGAGTCATTTGAAGCGGACGCCATTAAATCCGATTGCCAGGAGGGGACAAGATGGGAAACAACGAGTGCGGAAACGACGATAAGAACTTGGATCGGCGCTCATTCATTCAACTCTGTGCAATGGCTGGATCTGCGGTTGTGAGTTATGGAGCTACAATCGCCTCGGCCAAAGCAGGAATTAGTGGTTTGGTACTCAAACCGCAGCGACTGGTTGGCAACTTGAAACAGGATGGAGCGGCAGCGCCTGTTCCAGGAGCCGTCTGGTACAAGTCGACATCAGAAGAAGACGGTCTTTTCTACACTTTTGAGCCCGGCAGTCTGACATCATGTCGCTATCTGACGGCCGACACATTGCTTGACGGGAACTTTCAAACCGTCTTTCAGATTCTGCTTCAGGAAGGCGAAGACGGTCCGGTTTTCCGTCTCCAATTCGCACTTCTGAACCAGTGTTCTGCACGTATCAGGATGCCGCTAACCGCGGTAGACCAGAACCGATGGATGTTCCAAAGAGAAGGCGCGTGGCTCAAGCCGCTGGCCGGAGGCGCTCGAGTCAATCTGGAGCGCGTGGATCGGATGACGTACAGCGTGCTCCGAGCGGGCGGGAGACCATCGCGCTGGTGCCTGACCGACTTTACCGCGACACCCGACGAAGTCCCGAAACTGCTGGATCCGGTCTTACCGAAAGGCCCACTTTTGGACGAACTTGGTCAAAGCCGATTGCATGAGTGGCCCGGAAAGAGCAGGAGTCGCCAGGAAGTGACCGGCAGGCTGAAAAAGCAGGCAGCTGCTGTCAAATCACAGAAATTCCCCGCTGATTTCAGCAGGTTCGGCGGATGGAAGCAGAAGCGCTTTGATGCGACCGGTTTCTTCCGAACAGTGAAGGACGATAAGCGATGGTGGCTAGTCGATCCGGAAGGCTTCGCATTTTGGTCAGCAGGCATGGACTGCGTTCGAGTGGATACCGAGGCGAACTGCGAGGGACTCAAGAAAGCTCTTAGTTGGGAGCCTGAGCCATCAAAGCGTTACGAAGGAGTCTATTCCGGCCGGGAAACACGAGGAGCTCGCAGCATCAATTATCTTGCCGCCAATCTGATCGAAGCATTCGGGGAAAACTGGTACAACACCTGGAAGGAGATTGCGCTCGCCGAGCTTCGGAGGCTGCGATTCAACACTGTTGCAAACTGGTCCGATTGGCAGATCGCGCGCGAAGCTGGTTTCCCCTATGTCCGTCCTCTTTCAAGTCGGACGCGGAAGACTCGCACCATCTACCGCGACTTCCCCGACGTTTTCGCACCCGAATTCGAGGACGACGCCCGGGAGTTTGGACGACAGCTCGAGGAAACCCGGGATGACCCCGCGTTCTTGGGATACTTCCTGATGAACGAACCCACCTGGGGATTCTCGACTGAACTTCCCGCTGTCGGGATGCTCTACAACACCCCGGAATGCGCGACTCGACAAGAGCTTGCCAGGAGGCTAAAGGCAAAATACATAGACAATGCAGCTCTCAGCAAGGCATGGGGGATTGAAACCTCCTTTGACGAAATTTCCCGCGGTGTGTGGAAAAAAACGTTGAAGGAAACCGCGTTACGTGACTTGGAAGAGTTCAGTGAGGTCATGACCGAACGGTTCTTCAAGACCCTGAGCCAGGCCTGCCGGGATGTTGATCCCAAGCACTTGAACCTGGGTATCCGCTACCATACCGTTCCCCCGAAGTGGGCCCTTGATGGGATGCGGACCTTTGACGTTTTTAGCATGAACTGCTATCGGGAGAAGGTTCCTCACCAGGAGACGGAGATGATCAGCCGGATGTTGAATATGCCGGTGCTGATCGGCGAGTGGCATTTTGGAGCGCTGGACGTGGGACTTCCCGCTTCAGGCATCGGGCACGTTAAGGATCAGGCTGCCCGAGGTCAGGCTTATCGCGTGTATCTGGAGGATGCCGCGGCCAATCCTTACTGCGTGGGTGTTCACTGGTTCACTTTGTACGATCAGTCGGCGCTTGGCCGGTTTGATGGTGAAAACTACAACATAGGTTTTCTGGATGTATGCAACCGGCCTTACGAAGAGTTGGCAAATGCGGCCAAAACCAGCCATGAGCGACTCTATCAAGTAGCCGCAGGCCTTACCGAGAAATACTCCGACGCACCCGAATACCTGCCCAAGTTATTCATGTGAAGTGCCTGTCACGCCCGTTAATCCTGTCCGAGAGTGTTCTCGGACGGGATTAACGGGATGTCCCGCGAACGGGCAATCAATCCCGAATTCGAACAGCGGACCGTCCTATCGTCAGTCAGAAGCCAAGCAATCTTCAGCTTGGCTTTTTGGCACCGCCATTGCTATTGTCAGATTGCTGGAGAGGAACTCCCATGCTCAATGTCCTGCACTCTTTCCGATGTGCATTTCGGTTTCTTTGGAACTCGCCCGGTTTCAGTCTGGTAGCAATCCTGACTCTGGCCCTTGGCGTCGGCGCCAACACCGCTGTCTTCAGCCTTATCAACTCAGTTCTCTTGCGCCTCCTGCCCTACGAGGAGCCCGACCGGTTGGTCTTGGTCTGGGAAAGTTCACCGTTTTTTGGTGTTCAGGACAGCCCGGTTGCCCCAGGTAATTATCAGGAATGGAAAGCACGAAGCCGCTCGTTTGAGGAGATCGGCGCACTTGAGGACCATAGTTTCCGCTTAACCGGTGAAGGTGTTCCCGAAGTAATCGATGGCAGCTTTGTTACCGCGAGCCTTTTCCGGGTATTGCGCACACGGCCGGCGCTGGGACGACTTTTCACTGAGGAGGAGGATCAGCCGGGAGGTCCGAAGGTCACCATTATCAGTGACCATCTCTGGCGGCGCCGTTTCAATTCGAACCCGGACATTGTAGGAAAGACGATCAGATTGGACGATGCCGGTCACACGGTCATCGGAGTGCTGGCACCCGGGACAGAACCGCCGGCCGAGTACAGTGAGCAGCTAAGAGAAGTCTTCGCGCCGTTTGGCACTGCATATTCGGCCGAGCAGTTAGCCGAGAAAGGGCGCCATAACTGGATGGTCATTGCACGCTTGCGTCCACAGGTGACGTTGGCTCATGCCGACGCGGAAATGCGAGCCATCGGAGCAAGCCTTTCCCGCGAATATCCCGGCACCAATTCAGAGGTTGGCGCCTTCGTCGCTCCGCTCCGCGATCATTTCGTTCGGTCAAGGCAGAGCATCCTGTTCATCCTGTTGGGGACAGTCGGCTTGGTTCTACTCATCGCCTGTTTGAACCTGGCCAATCTGCTGCTGGCGCGTGCATCAAAAAGAAGCAAAGAAGTGGCAGTGCGAACCGCCCTGGGCGCCGGAGCGTGGCAACTGATGCGCCAATTCCTATGCGAAAGCCTCATGCTCTGTGCGATGGGCGGTGCTTTGGGACTCCTTCTTGCGACCTCGGCGTTTGAATTTCTGTCCCATCTTGCGCCTGGTGCGATCACCGGATTCAAGTCCCTCACGCTCGATTGGCGCGTACTTACATTCACGCTGGCGATCACTGGACTCACCGCTATCGTGTTTGGCCTGGTTCCGCTAATCCAATTCCGCCGCCTCGATGTGGCGTATTCGCTGAAGCAAGGTGTGAGGACCCTCGGCGCGGTCGCGGGATCACGCCGGCTTCGTGCGCTTCTTGTATGCTCCGAAGTTGCTTTGGCTTTTGTGCTTCTTGTCGGCGCGGGGCTGCTGTTGCAGACCTTCGTACGATTGCGCGAAGTGGATCTCGGCTGCCGCACCGAGAATGTTCTCACCTTGCGTATGCCCGCATCGGACAAGCAACGCGGCCCCGGGCGAAGCGCCGCTTACCAGGCCGAGATCCTGCGGAAGATTCACGCAATCCCGGGTGTTGTATCGGCCGGCTTTACGAATCATATCCCGCTGCTTGTCAAAGGCGACATCACTGGACTCGGGGCTGAGGGGCACGCTCCGGACAAGCGATTTCAGTGCCGAGTACGTTTGGCTGGTCCAGGGTACCTGCGGACGATGGGCATTCCGATCGTACGTGGCCGCGACATTGACGAGCGTGACGTCGAAGGCGCCCCACTGGTTGTCGTAGTCAACGAAACCCTGGCGAATATGATCTGGCCAAACCAGGATCCCATCGGACGGCGGCTGTTTTTTCCAGAGCCAAGTGCCGTGGTTGTCGGTGTGACAGGGGATGTCCACCAGGCTGGCTTGGATGTGCCCCCCCAACCCGAGTTTTACATCTCATCGCTACAGGCCCCTTATCCGCCGACCTCACTTGCGATTCACACGCGGGTCGACCCAACCAGCCTGGCGCCGGCTGTGCGACAGGCGATCTGGTCGGTGGATCCTGACCAACCCATCACCGCCGTAGCCAGCATGGAAGAGATTGTTGAACGGGAACTTTTCCAGCGTCGCCTTCAAACCACTTTGCTCGGCGCCTTCGCAGGACTCGCCCTGATCCTCGCAGCGCTCGGACTGTACGGAGTTCTTGCGTACCTCGTCGGGCAGCAGGTTCCTGAAATCGGCATGCGCATCGCTCTAGGAGCTGCTCCGAGGCAGATCCTCGGCCGCTTCGTCGGGCAAGGCCTAAAACTGGCGATAATCGGCCTTGGATTCGGGATTGCGGCTGCCACCGCCGTCTCGCGTTTGTTTAGCGCTGTCCTTTACGGCGTAACGCCGACGGACCCGATGGTCTACGGGGTGGTTGCCCTTGTCCTTTTGATCACGGCCATTATCGCCTGTTACCTGCCCGCGCGCCGGGCGATGCGGGTCGATCCCCTTGTGGCCCTGCGGGAGGAGTAGGCGCGCTTTTAGAGCGAGTGTTCTCCTCGGAGTAGACAGCCCGCCAATCGCCGACGGTTGGATGATTCCCGTTCTGGGCGAATCCTATGGAAACGCTGCGGATGCAGGCGCTGGCCGTCGATGCAAAGGACTGTCCCCAAGACGCTCCCCAGGGCGTTCGGCGTAAAGGACGTTTCTCCGTAAAGGACTGTCCCCAACACTTCCCCAACACTCCCCCCAACACCTCCTTCCCCAACACCCCCTCCTCAACATCCAACACGTCAGCTCAAGGGACTGTCCCCTGCAGCGCCGGCGAGTGAAAACAGAGCCGGGAGCGCAGCGCTTTTCAGCGGAGCGACCCGGCCCGTACCCCTTAGGCCAAACGTGCTTTTCAAAAGT
>DAOTAI010000324.1:0-5949 GCA_035593865.1 Acidobacteriota bacterium | reverse complement strand
GGCCGGGAGAGCACGGCGGTTGAGTGCCGCGTTTTTTGCGGTGTATCGAAACCCTGGTGGTTGAGTGATTCGCGTTTTGTGCGAATCGTATCGAAACCCGTGCTCTCCCCGGCGCGCGGTCGAGGGAGAGTCGAAGGCGATCCAGCGGTTGAGGCGCGGCCCGGCCCGAAATAACGCGGAATTGAACTACCTGGAGCCAATTGCAAAAACCTCGCTGATTCAGGATTTCAACGCCGAAGGCGTTGCGTAGCAAAGGGTTGGCCGCGCGTTTTGCGGGCCTACCCTGGGTCAACGGGCCGTAAATCGCCAACCCTGAAAGGGTTGCGTATTGTGCACAATGCGCAACTCCTTCAGGGTTGGGATACGGCGACGTTTGTACCCAGGGTTTGCCCAAAAAACGGGCCAACCCTTTGCTACCTGACCCCTTCGGGGTCGAAATACAAAGAAAGCTGCGGTCGTCGAGTTTTTGCAATTGGCTCCCTAATGGGCCTCTTAGAGGGGGGAAAACTGAACATGTGCTTGCTCAAGGGATTGGCTGCACGTTGTGTGGGACTTTTCCGGTTGGGTTTCGATACAACTCGCCACAAAACGGCGAGTCACTCAACCGCCGGGTTTCGATACGATTCGCCAAAAGACGGCGAATCACTCAACCACCAGCCTCGCCTCAACCTGCCGCTCACAAGCTTGACGCGTATCATACTCGTAAGTTCGACTCATAGGTGCGCTCGCGATGTGCACCGGCCCGGACTCCTTAACTTGAATTGAGCGCTCTCGCCCACATGTCAGACCAAGCTCCCTCAGATATGACGCGCCCTTCAGAAACATCATGCGTGAGAAATAAACCGACTAAATCGACTTTTTCGACATTTAGCGATAACACTATTCTGCTCATTCCGAAGCTCGGAGACGATCCCTTGTGCGAAAGTTGTGGAAAAAGTGTGAACGATCACACCGTATATCCTGCCAGGTTGGGGCTAAGGGTTTGGAGGGGCATTTGCAACCTCACGGTGCGGATGGAAGAGGCTCGATTTGGGCTTGGTTGCCTTTCCAGTTTCGGTATACTTGAAATTGTCCCAAGGGGTAGATGGGAGACGCAAAAAGCCCCTGAGACGGCGACCCTGTCGCGACAATGATTCAGCGACCGGCTTCGACCGCGAGCTGACGAGAGGCGATGGGGATCGGAAGGCCGGCTTTGCCGGTACTTTCGAACTGACGCCGGATAGAACCGGGTTGCCCGGAAGCAGGATCCGGCAGGCGGACGCTGTAATCAGGCATGCGGATTCGGTCATTAAAGCCCCTGTAGTCAGTCGAGAGACCGACAGCAGGTTGAGCCAGACCGAAAAGAATGCAGGCGTCGGGTCCTTTCGGAAACGAAAACACTCCGAAGCATGCATCTACTCCCGAAGCTGAAACCAGTTAATCTGGATGGATGCTTTGGTGAGACCGCTGCTTTGAGCTGATCTCAAATATCACTTGGGACTTTTCTTTTTGGCCCTGTCTTTCCTTGGGATTCCGATCAAATTCTCGCTGCGGAATATAATTATTGCCTGATGTCTGGATTCCCGACTCGCCCGGAAGCACCCGATTTTCCTCCCGATGCAGAGTGGTTGAACGTGACTCGTCCCCTTCACGTTTCGGAATTGAGTGGTCACGTGGTCGTGCTTTGTTTCTGGAGTTATTCTTCGATCGAGTGTCTTTCTGTCCTTCCTCTTTTACAGGCATTGCAAAAGAGGCATCCGAAACGCGTGCTGGTTATCGGGATTCACTGTGCAAAGTTTCCGGCGCAACGGGGCTTACGCCACTTGCAGAATATCGCCTGGCAATACGACTTAAGGCACCCGCTGCTCAACGATTACGCCTTCGAAGCCTGGAAAGCCTACTCAGTTCGGGAATGGCCGACATTTGTTCTCCTTGATGACGCCGGCCGGATCGCCTCCTATTACTCCGGCATCGAAAACGTCGGGTTTGTAATGCATCAGGTCGACCGGCTGGCTCAAGAAGCACAGCGAGACCCTACCTCCTTGAACGGGATCAGGCCCAGGCGGCGGAATCGCCGTTTTGGCCCTCTCAGCTATCCCTCGGTGGTACTGGCTGACCCTCGATCGAATCGACTATTCGTCACCGATACTGGCCGCCACCAGATTCTCATCCTGGATCTTAACGGCAAGCGGCTGGACACTATCGGGAGAGGGTGTCCGGGACGCCAGGACGGCACCTTTGAGCAGGCCGCGTTGCGGTGGCCCCGTGGGCTGTCGCTCGACGGCGAGTATCTATACATTGCGGATACCGGTAATCATCTTCTGAGGCGCTGCAACTTGAAAAAGCGTATTGTGTCGACGGTGGCAGGCACGGGAGAGCGGGCAATTACCCCGGGCGAATTCAGCCCTCGAAAACCCTTGCACACTTCGCTCAGTTCGCCTTGGGGCCTTTGTCGTCTGCAACGAAGCCTGTTCATCACGATGCCGGGGGTGAACCAGATCTGGCTGTTTGACCTGGCGACACAGGAGGTAGGGGCTTTTGCGGGGATCGGGTTCCCGGGAAGGATCGATGCTTCCGGTTACCAGGCGGCCTTTGCAACGCCGACGGCCATCACTTCGGATCGCAACTGCCTTTACGTCACCGACAGCGAGGGGAGCGCGATCCGTCGAATCTCCATCGAAGTGCATCCGCGCGTTGACACCATCGTGGGCCTCGACCCTTTTGAATTCGGAGACGAGGACGGACCCGCCGAAGGTGCCCGCATCCAGCATCCGTCGGGTATCGCCTACGCCGGCAGACGACTTTTCGTCTCGGATTCCTACAATCACAAGATCAAGACGATCAGTCTCGAAGGAGAACGAGCGATCGTTCAGACGCGCTTCGGCAGCGGAAGAGCCGCTTACCGCGATGGAGACCGTGCTTCATTTGATCATCCAGGCGGACTAAGTTGCGCCGGCTACCGGCTCTTCATTGCAGACACCCACAACCACGCCGTTCGTATCGCTGAGTTGCGATCAGGACTGGTCAGCACCTTGAAGATCGAATGAACGAACCGGCGACCCTGCTTTTGATCTGCTATGTGGCTAGGGCCCCTGCCATGACATCCTGTGAATAACGAGTTAAGCCCTCCGCCACTGGGCCGACGTCGGTAGTTGATTTCCAGGCCGATCAGTCTGGGAGTGACAGACCGTCGCGTACCGGATCGTCAGTAATTCCAGACATTTACTCATCCATGCAAGACCGAGTGTGATATCATCCGCGCTGCAGTAAAGGGGCAGGGTTTCCTGCTCTCGAAGTGCGTGGAGCTTTTGGCGCCGCGCGCTGTCTTGCCTGCCGCGGCCTCCCAGAACCCTACCTTTCTGTCCCAACTTTGTAACCGAGAGGCCGAAGGTGTGTTCGGCGGCCCGATTTTCGCAGGCGTTGAGGCGTTGCGCGTTGGAGGCAGTGAACATTGTGTTCGCTGTTCCGTGGGAGGGTAATCCCAATGTCTCAGAGACAGCAGTTGGAACGGATCTTGGAGATCGACCGGCGCATTCGGGCAGGTCTTTTCCCGAACGCGCGACAACTTGCTCGAGCCATGGAAGTGACGACTCGGGTGATCTATAAGGACCGTGAATTCATGGTCGACAGGCTCGGGGCGCCGATAGTCTTCGATCGTGAGCACGGCGGTTGGGCTTATTCCGATCGCACCTGGCTCCTTCCGACTTGCATCGTCACGGAAGGCGAACTGCTGGCCTTTTTTCTTAGCGTCGAACTTGCCCAGCGCTATCTGGGCACGGCTTTCGGCGAAGCTCTCGCGTCGGCGATCAGCAAAATCGCCCGGAGTCTGGACGGACCGGTCGTCGTAGACCTGGAGGTCTTGCGGAAGCACTGCACTTTTACACCTCCTGCAGCCGCAGCGGTGAAACTGGAGACTCTACTGGGTCTTCACGCGGCAATTAACGAGAGACGATCTGTCGCGATGACCTACTTCACCGCGAGCCGTCGCAAACATACCGAGCGGGTGGTTGATCCTTATCACCTGTTTAACTCGAGAGGCGAGTGGTACCTGATCGGTCGGGACCACCTGCGTCGCGGCATTCGCCAGTTTCACGTGGGCCGGATCGAATCCTGGAAGGTGCTGGAGCGCCGGTTCCTACGCGATCCCGAGTTTTCAATTGCCGCCTGGCTCCGCTCCGCTTTTCAAACGCAGGCAGGAGAGCGGACGACCAAGGTCCGTATCCGCTTTGACGAGAACCAGGCGCCGTACATTCGCGAGCGCCGCTGGCATGACACGCAGAAGATCGAGGATCTCCCGGACGGCGGACTGATCCTCCAATTCACCACCGCCGCCCTGGATGAAGTCAAGCGCTGGGTTATGCAGTACGCCGAGCATGCTGAAGTCCTGGAGCCTGTGGAACTGCGCGAGGCGGTGAAGCAGGCGGTGAGGGGGATGGGGGAGGTGTACTGTGGTGTTAAAAACGGTTTGTGAGCAAAGCTGCGCACTTCTGCCCCGGTGCCGGAGTGCGAGGTGTGATTGAGAGCAGCGGGATCAGGAGGCTGCGACATGGCGGAGTCGCTTACATTCGACAAGACTTTCGAGAAGCTGACAGGTCACTATCCGTTTCCCTGGCAGGAGAGACTGTATCATGACTGGTTTGCCCGGGGAGCGGTCCCCCGATCGTGTGACTTGCCGACAGGACTAGGTAAGACAAGCGTGATCGCCGTCTGGCTGATCGCTTTGGCGAACGGGGCGAGAATTCCACGCCGGCTGGTTTATGTGGTCAATCGGCGAACCGTGGTCGATCAAACGACAGCGGAGGTCGAGAGAATTCGTGACCGGATTGAGACAGCAGGAATCAGCGCCGCGCTGCGAAGGGTTTTCTGTCTCGACGACGCTGAACCGCCCCTTGCGATCAGTACCCTTCGCGGTCAGTTTGCCGACAATCACGAGTGGTCCGCCGATCCTTCCCGCCCTGCGGTGATCTGCGGGACGGTCGATATGATCGGCTCGCGTTTGCTGTTTGGCGGCTATGGTATTGGGTTCAAAAGCCGGCCGCTTCATGCCGGCTTCCTCGGCCAGGACTCTCTCCTGATCCACGATGAGGCACATCTGGAGCCGGCTTTTCAGAAGTTACTCGCGGCTATCGAGAAGGAGCAGCGACGTGAACGTGAGAATAGCGGCGAATTGCCTTGGCCGACCCTGCAGGTAATGCAACTAACCGCCACAACGCGCAACGCTGCAGACGATGAAGAAGATCAGTTTGGCCTGACGCCAGAGGAACGGAACCTGCCGGACAAACTTCCCGGTCCGCCAACAGAGCCGATCCATCACGTCTGGTGCCGGCTCAGAGCCAAAAAGATCTTAAACTTTCATCGAGCGGACGGCGGCAAAGATGACGTAACGAACCAGATCGTCAGGCTTGCCAAAACACACGCGAATTCCAATGTCAGTGTGCTTATCTTCGTGCGCAAAGTTGATGACGTAGAAAAGATCTGCGACCAACTGACGAGCAAGAAAGGTGGAGTGCCGACGGACCATATCCAGAAGCTGACCGGGACCATCCGCGGCTTGGAGCGTGATGCCCTAGTCAAATCTGACCCGGTCTTCATGCGTTTTCTTCCTGACAAAAGCCGGAATCCGCTCGTCCGGGTGGTGGAGGGGACGGTCTACCTCGTCTGCACGAGCGCCGGTGAGGTTGGTGTCGATATCTCCGCCGACCACATGGTCTGTGATTTGACCACGTTCGAAAGCATGGTCCAGCGCTTTGGGCGAGTCAACCGCTTCGGAAGCAGGCAAGACACTCGTATTGATGTGGTGTATCCAGTGGAGTTCGAGAGGAACGAGAAGCTGATATCCGAGAGGCAAGCTACGTTGAGATTACTGGAGCAGTTAAACGGAGACGCCAGCCCCCTTGCCCTTGCACGGCTCAATGCAGAGCAACGGCAAGCGGCTTTCGCACCGGAGCCCACGATTTTGCCGGTTACTGA
>DAOTAI010000323.1:0-5952 GCA_035593865.1 Acidobacteriota bacterium | reverse complement strand
CACTCGTAAGCAGCCAGGATGACTGGGATAGATATGAAGGGTTACAGTGGTATGCTGCGGAAACCTGGGCGAGTGATCATCGGGATGATCCAGATGTGGAGACCGTGCTGAAGCGGGTGCGTGAGAGCAAGACGGCGTACCTGAGGTGGGGACGGGAAACACTGGGGTGGGCGATTTACGTGTTCAAGAAAGAGGAACTTTGAGGGAACTTTGGGGACGTCCTTAATTATCTAACTAACTAACCTGAACGATGCTCCTGTCTGTGATATTTGAAAACCCATGCCGAGATCAGCCAGATTGGATGCGCCCGGAATTCTGCATCACGTGATAATCCGGGGAATTGAACGCCAGGACATATTCCGGAATCAAGCGGATCAGGAAGATTTTGTCGACCGGTTGTCAAAACTTGTCCCCGAAACCCGGACAAGCTGTTATGCATGGGTTTTGATGACCAATCATGCCCATTTTCTGTTTCGCTCCGGACCTTGCGGACTTGCCGAACTCATGCGGCGGCTTTTGACCGGATATGCGGTCAGTTTCAACCACCGTCACAAGCGCCATGGGCAGCTGTTTCAGAACCGGTACAAATCCATTATCTGCCAGGAAGACGCCTACCTCAAGGAACTGGTGCGCTATATTCACTTAAATCCGCTCAGGGCCAATATGGTTAAAGAGTTCGGAGCGCTCAACCGCTATGCTTTCAGCGGCCACAGGCTGCTGGCGGGAAAGGCCGATTGCGGCTGGCAGGATGGTGGCTATGTGCTCGGATACTTTGGAGAGAGCGAGGCCATTGCTTCGAAACGATACCTTGCCTATATGGAAGCCGGAATTGCCCTTGGCCGGCGACCGGAACTGGTCGGCGGCGGTTTGATCCGCAGCCTGGGCGGTTGGGCTGAAGTAAAAAAGATGCGGCTGAAGGGGATGGATCGGATCAAGGGCGATGAGCGGATACTCGGCGATTCGGATTTCGCGCTTTCCGTGCTGTCCAGCGCAAAAGAGCGGTTTGAGCGCAGCTACCAACTCAAAAGGCTTGGATACGATTTTGATCGCGTTGCTGAAAAAGTTGCTGCCATTTATGAAATCGATCCGGATGAAATATTTCAAAAAGGCCGCCAGAAAACCCGTGCAAACGCCCGGGGTCTTTTTTGTTACTGGTGCTCAAGCGGGCTGGGCATGTCGCTGACCGAACTTGCAAGGAAGCTTGAAATGACCGTTTCGGGCGCCGGCTATGCCGCCAGAAGAGGCGAAGCGCTTGCAAAACGCCACCAATATAGCTTAATCGAATAATATAGTTAGTTACTCAAGGACGTCCCTGATTTTCCTGATTTTCCTCCTGCTCCATAAACGGCAGGGTTAGCTGCCGGACGTGGGATTTGCGGAGGCAGCGGCGGCAGGCAGGGTGGCGGCGGGACCGGGCCAGGCAGGCATCCAGGTCGACGAAGTACTGGTGGCTTTCACACCACTTGATCTTTTCGCTCTCCGCCAACTCCGGCAGGATTTTTTTCTTTCCCCGCATCGACTCCCGTCCTGATTCCGGCATCGGACCGCTCCATTGATTCAAACAAACGG
Source organism: Acidobacteriota bacterium (assembly GCA_035593865.1). Taxonomy (GTDB): domain Bacteria; phylum Acidobacteriota; class UBA6911; order RPQK01; family RPQK01; genus RPQK01. Next base: position 4,383 of record DAOTAI010000323.1, on the reverse strand, counting down.
TAACGCCTACTCCTCTGTTATGAATATCTCCAATAAACCCGACGAATTATTATCCGTTTGCGCGCCGGAAAGTCCTAACCGCCACATCAAGATTCTTCGCCGCTTCGCTCCTCAGACTGACAAATGAGATGTCGATTTAAGGCGGACTCAGCAAACCATTTCATTCACCGGCAGGTTGAGCCCGCCCTGCATCTCAGAAGAATGACCGTAAGGCCTTGTCGCCCATTATAAACGTGATCCCGGGAAAAGAAAAGCCCCACATGAATGTGGGGCTTTTCGCTTCACTGTTGTTTTTCAGGAGCCGGTGTTTTTTCGATCACCCGCCAGTAGACGCCATGGGTGCTCTCCGGATGAATGAAAGCCTGGTGCTTCTGTTGTGACCGCCAGTAACGGATCTCTTGCCCTTTCCGCGTTCGCTCGGGAAGAATTTTCGCACCGTTATTCTTGAGGCCGGCCACGGCATCGGCGACATTGTCGACCCGGAGACCGAGCAGTTGTACACCGAAGGCGTAGTCATCCCGTTCTCTCATGGGCTTCGCCTTTCGCGCCCAATGGGTTTCATCACCCTTGCCGGATTTCACCACGTTTCCCTGACTATCCAGCAGCTCGTACCACTCGTCGCCGCCTTCCATCAACTCCACGATCGTCGGACCGACGGCAAAGCAGGACACGTTGATATGCAAATCGTTGTCGGTATAACGTTCGGCAACGTCCCAGCCAAAGAGCCGGCAATAATCCTGCTCGGCTTTGACCACATCAAAAACTGCGATGCTGATGCGATCAATGCAACTCGCGACAACCTCTTCGCTCACCGGGAAACTCCTTCCTGTGGTGTTACTTCTTCGGTTTCGGAAGAACCATTTCCGCCAATTCCTCGCCGTAGGTCTGCCCCTTGGCGATCTGGCGACGGAGCTCGATGTGATCAATGGTGCTCTTGCCCGTCAGTCCGGCGTTGTTGAAGGCATTGAAGCCCAGCCAGGCATCGCCGTTCATATTGGCGCCCAGCCAGTAGCTCGCATGGACCTTCGTCGTATCCCAGAAGAACTTCTTCTTCAGGCGGATCGTCTCGATGGCCTTCATGAGACACATGGGGAAGGTATTCGCCAAGGTCCAGACCATGCTGTTGATGTGGTTGTCCAACAGGGTGAAATCCGTCGTCAAGGTCTTCATGTATGCGTTGGCTTCTTTCAGCGCATCACCCGTCTTCATCTCGCCGTAGACGATTTCGCCGTTATCCACGTACTTTTCCGTGACGACGCGGGGATCTCTGACCCAGTTGCCGTCCTTATCCTTCTTCACGGGAAGGGCCTTGCCGATCAATCCGAGTCTCTCCATCTTGTAGGCGCTCCAGGGAATGTTGGAAATGCAGTTCCACATGGCGTTTTCCATCGACAGGTTCCAGTGGAGGAAGTCCGTCGAACCGCCGTCGGGGGAAGAACCGACACGAGTGCCGGCCTGACCGAAGGTCGCCGTATCGGCGGCAATGTTCATATCGCAAGCCTGGCCGATCTCCTGGCCGCCCGCAATCCGCATACCGTTGATGCGGCAGAAGGTCGGTACACGACAGTTCAGGATACCGTCGACCATCGTTCCGAACAGATAGATGTAATCCGCATAGTCCTTGGGTCTGCGGGTGTAATACTCGGCGTATTCTTTGGTGTTTCCGCCCGTGCAGAATGCCCGGTCGCCCACGGCGGTAAAAATCGCCGCCACGATGGACTTATCCACCGAGGCCCGATGGAAAGCGGCGATGACGCCTTTCACCATCTCCGTCGTGTAAGAATTGAACTGATCCGGGTTATTCAGGGTAATCCACGCCGTGTAAAGTCCCTCGACTACGTTTCCTTGAGGATCGAGAAGGGGTTTCTTCTCGTACATCGTACAGGGCGCCTCGGTTCCGTTAAACTGTTCGCCGAATAAATTGTGATCCTTAAGAACGTTGTCTCTTACTAACCAATCCAATGCCATGTCTTGTACCCCTTTCTTTACTTTTTTGTTCTTTTGTTCATTGAATTCAGATGCCTGACGGGATCATCTCTTCATCCCGTCAGGCATCCGTTCGTTTCACTGTGTTCCGCTTGCAAAGCTGGGCTGCAGGACGTCCTCCGAGCGGAATCGCCGCTGGAGGAGCACCCCGAATATCTTAGGTCATGCCGTAACCGCCGTCCACACAGAGCAGCTGGCCGGTGATGTAACTCGAATCGTCGGATGAGAAGAACACGAAGGGACGCGCCACTTCTTCCGGATCCGCAAAGCGGTTGAGGAGAATGCGGCCCGCGTAGATGTCCTTGAGCTTCGGATCGGTCGTGATCTTTTCGGTCATGTCGGTGCTGACGATACCCAGGGAAATCACGTTACAGGTAACGCCGATACCGGCCAATTCCCTGGCCACGGATTTGGTGAAGGAAACGATACCGCCCTTGGCGGCGCTGTACTGAACCTGCCCTTTCGTCCCGACGATACCCGCCACGGAGGTGACGTTGACGATGCGGCCGTAATTCTGCTGCTTGAAATATTTATAGGCAGCCTGAATGAGCAGGAAGGGGCCCTTCATGTGAATGTCCACGATTTCGTCCCACTGCTCTTCCGTCATCTTATGCAGCATAGCCGGATTGGTCGCACCGGCGTTGTTGATCAGAATGTGGATCGCTCCAAAGTTGTCGATAGCGGTCTGGATGGTTTTCTCCGCATCGGCCTTGTTCTCCACCTTACCCTGAACGGCCACGGCCTTGCCGCCCATCTTCGTGATCATGTCCACCACTTCCGCCGCTGCTTTGTGGTTCCCCGCGTAATTTACCACGACATTTGCGCCTTCCTTTGCAAAGGCCAAACAGATCGCTCTTCCCACACCTCTTCCACCGCCCGTTACCACAGCGGTCTTGCCTTCCAGTTTACCCATTGCCACCTAAACCCCCTATCCTGTTTTTTTGTCGCTGATCAAGCTGATCTACATGAAAGACGGGCGGCATCTCGAACCTGACAAAACACCGTCCTCTATAAGAAGGGTTCTCGTACCAAATAAGTCGATCTTTGTCAAGTAATATTCCCGGCGGGAAAACGGGACACATTCCTTTTAATCACGCCAAATCAGGATCTTACACGCGCCTGTTCCACAGGCGTGACACCGTGAATCACCCCTTGTTCAAGTCTCCTATCCCCCCCGTTGACACCTACTTTTCAAATTGACAAGGAAAGCAAAGTATGGTACCGAACGCACTTAAGATTTAAGCGTTTGTCTATTCTTTCACACTGTGACAGGTCAAGTAAATCGCCCGTTTAGAATCAATAAAGCTTCATCCGGTGTTTTCTCGAATTTGACCTTTTACAAAATCACCATCACTAATCAGGAGGATATGTATGAGCAAAGTTGGAATTATTGGTGTAGGGCAAAGTACGTTCGTACGTAGCTACCCCGGTTCCATCAGGGAGTTGGCTTTCGAAGCCTACAGCGACGCCATGAGAGACGCGCAGATTACGAACGATCTCGTTGACGCGACGGTTATCTGTTCGTCTCCCGAATACGACAAGCAGAGATCGCCGGCCGGTGTTGTCGCCGAGTATCTCGGGCTGAATCCTCAGCCGACCTTCTACGTGGAAACCCTGTGCTCTTCGAGCAGCACGGGATTGAAGCTGGCCTATTCACTGGTCAAGTCAGGGCTCCACAGTTGCGTCATGGTTCTGGGCTTCCAGATCATGTCGCAGTTGACCTCGGCGGAGTCCCAGGAAAGAATGGGAAGAGGCGCCGACATTCAGTGGGAATCCCCCTTCGGCACCATGATGCCCGCTTACTACGCCCTTCATGCCCAGGCCCACATGGCCAAATACGGCACAACATCCGAAGATCTGGCTCTCATCCGCATCAAGTCCGGCACGTACGGCCAGTTGAACGAGCGGGCCGTCTTCCGCAAGGAAGTGACCCCGGAAATGTTCGCGGATAAGGACGGGTTCGGCGGCCCCGTTTCCAGCCCCTTGAGGGTAGGCGATTGCTGCGCCAACGCCGACGGCAGTTCCTGCATCATCGTCGCCAGCGAAGAAAAGGCGAAGGCCCTGTGCAAGAAACCCGTCTGGATTCTCGGCATCGGTTCCGCTTCGGCCCCCGTCAACATGGCCGGACGCGACCAGTTCTCCGGGCTGCTGGTGGGAATCGAAGCCGGTAAGCAGCATGTCCACCACGAGGGTGATGTCGATCTTCTGGGCGTGGGGCAGATCGGTGTTGGGGTATTGCTGGTCCTTGATGCGCTGTTGCACGTCCTGGTAGTAGAGGTCGAACTCGCTCAGCTTGTGGTTCGTGCCGTAGCGGGAGTTGTAATTCGCTACGATCGCCTCGAGCGCCTTCTTCTTCTTCTCGGGATCGACCTGATTGTCCTCCTGCTCTTGCGGGAG
>DAOTAI010000322.1:0-5952 GCA_035593865.1 Acidobacteriota bacterium | reverse complement strand
AGCGCCAAGCCCCGCGGACGTCTTTTCACCGCCGCCCTGCTTTATAGCATCTTCTGGGGCATGCTCGCCGGCTTTGCCCCGCCCTTGGCCTACGAGCGCACCCCGCTCGGAGTCGCCGAGTACCTTCTACGGCGCCTGATTTCATGACTGCCCGGGGGAAGAGTCGGTCGTTGTAACGCGTGGCTCCAGCCGCGCTTATCCTTGATCTCGTTTGAAGAAAAAGTGCCGAGGGACGGAATCGAACCGCCGACACGCGGATTTTCAGTCCGCTGCTCTACCGACTGAGCTACCTCGGCACCGTGGAAAGTCTGTATTCTAACGGGAAAGCGGGTAGAGAGCAAGATAATCGACACAATCTAGCGTGAGCTTGCCAAGTTCATCCGTGTAATCCGCGTGATCCGTTCTATCCGCGGGTATCCATTTCCCGCGGATAGAACGGATCACGCGGATTACACGGATGAGTTCCCCATGCTCTATGCTTGCAAACCGTACGGCAGCAAGTAAGATAACTGTAATGAAAGAACAGATTTATTCGCCTAAAGCACCTAAGCCGGCCGGGCCTTATTCGCAAGCCATTCGTGCCAACGGATTCGTTTTTGCCTCCGGACAGATCCCGACCGATCCAAGGAGCGGAGAAATCGTCCGCAGTTCCGTCGAGGAGCAGACCCGCCAGGTTCTCGAGAACCTGCGCGAGGTCCTGGAAGCCGCTGGATCTTCGCTGGCCAAGGCGGTCAAAGTCACCGTTTACCTCAGCGACATTAGGAACTTCGAGGCGATGAACGCCGTCTATGCCCAGTATTTTGGAGAGACTCCGCCAGCCCGCTCTACCTTTGAAGTCGCGGCTCTGCCGAAAGGGGTTGACGTGGAAATGGATGTGATTGCAGTGGAATAAAAAAAGGGTGGAAAAAATCCCACCCTGGATCAAATTCGCGCCTTCCGGTGCGCCCGGAATTATTGGACCTTAACCGGAATTCGACGCGGTTTCGCTTCTGCCTTCTTGGGCAGCGTCACTGTCAGGATTCCGTTCTTGAGCGTGGCAGTGATCTTGTCAGCATCAACCGAAGTAGGAAGCACGAAGCTACGATAGAAGCTGCCGTGCCACCGCTCTTCGCAATGGTACTGCCGACCTTCGGTCCTGTCGACAGGTCTCTTGCCGCTCAGGATCAAGCGACCGTCGTCGACTTCGATGTTCACGTCATCCTTTTCAAAACCTGGTAGTTCACAGGTAAAGACCAGGTCATCGTCGGTTTCATAGACATCGACTGGCGGAATCCAATCGCCCCCCGTGAAGACATGATCAAAATCACTGAAGAATCGGGACAGGTTGTCCCCAAACACCCGATTCATCACGTTATGTACTTCCTGCAGTTCACGCAGGGGATTTATCCTCATCAAGCTCATACCTCTATCCTCCTTCCTTTATTGCTCTTGTTTCGTGTATTTCTTAATCGCCCCGGGGTGAGTCCTGTTTTTGCGTCCGCGACTGTTATCTAAGATCGGTGTCGCACCGTGTCAAGTTCCCGCAAACAGATGGAACACGGGGGTTCTGTTGCCGCGATAAGTTTTGGGGTGATACGATTGTCAAGAAATGCGGCAAGTATACTTCGATAACAATGCGACCACTCCGGTAGATCCGCTGGTTCTCGAGGCGATGAGGCCCTACTTCCTGGATGATTTTGGCAACGCCTCGTCAATCCACGGTTTCGGTCAAAGAGCTCGGGCTGCGCTCGAGGAGGCGCGGCGGCAAATCGCGGATCTGATCGGTGCCCAGGCGCAAGAGATCGTCATCACAAGCGGCGGGACTGAATCGGACAATACGGCCTTGCGCGGCACGGCTTACTACTTACGTGATCAGGGGAATCACATCATCACCACTACCATAGAACATCCAGCCGTCCTCAGAACCTGTGAGCAACTCGAGAAGGAAGGCTTCGAAGTGACCTATGTGCCGGCCGGCAAGGACGGCCAGGTAAGAATCGACCTGCTCGAGGCGGCTATCAAAGACCAGACCATCCTGATGTCGGTCATGTACGTCAACAATGAGACCGGTACGATTCAGCCGATCAAGCAAATCGCGGAACTGGCGCGACGCCGCAAAGTCGTTTTTCACACCGACGCTGTGCAGGCTGTCGGCAAGATCCCCGTCGACGTAAAGGAGTTGGGTGTTGACCTGCTCTCTCTGTCCGGGCACAAACTACATGGACCAAAGGGGATTGGCGCCCTTTATGTGCGGCGTGGAATCCGGTTCAATCCACTTCTTTTGGGCGGGCCACACGAAAGAAACCGGCGGGCCGGGACCGAAAACGTCCCTGGTGTCGTCGGACTGGGCAAAGCCTCTGAGCTCGCGAAAGCGGCACTGGAGGATTTCGGGACACGGGTTCGAGGCCTCCGAGACCGGTTGGAGAAAGAGGTACTGGCACAGATACCCGACACTTCGGTAAACGGCAGCCGGACCGAGCGGGTCCCCCACGTCACCAATTTGAGTTTTCGGGGAACTGAAGGCGAGGCACTTCTGATATCCCTCGATTTCCAAGGTGTTGCCGTCTCAACCGGGTCTGCCTGCTCGTCCGGCTCGATTGAGCCCTCCCATGTGTTACGCGCCATGGGTATACCGTCCGACCTGATTCACGGCTCCCTGCGTTTCAGCCTCAGCCGTATGAATACCGACGAGGATGTGGACTACCTGCTCTCCATACTTCCCCAGACAGTCGGACGGATGAGGGAAATGTCTCCCCTTTACCGGGACCGATAGCCATGTACAGCCCGACTGTCCGCCGCCTGGTCGCGGAACTTCCCAATCAGGGACGCCTGCCGGAGGCACCGTCCATCACCGTCGAGAACCCGATCTGCGGCGACGTCCTGGAGCTGTTCATCAAAACCGAGAATGGAATCATTACCGAGAGCCGATTCCAGGCTGCGGGATGCCCGGCCGCCATTGCGGCGGGAGCAGCGATCACGCTCATGGTGCAGGGCAAGTCAACGGAGGTCGCCCGACAAATCAGTGTCGAGCAATTAATTGCATTTCTTGAAGATCTTCCGTCTCACAAGCGACACGGCGCAGAGATGGCAATCAGAGCGTTGAAATCGCTGATCAGCACGCCCGTCGGCCGCTGAGAAAGGGGTCCGATTCACCGCCCGGACAATCACAACTTTGGATAGGCAGCCAGCAGTGGCTCCGGGATCTTGACAGCTTCCTCTTCGAGGCGCTGCCTGAGCTGTAAGGCATTTACGACCGCTTGTCCCCGGAAGTGATTGTTGTAAACGGCGTAAGTCTCCTCGGCATTTTCGGCAGCTTCGGAAATCACCTCCGCCTGCTGATCGATCTTCTCGGGGGAGTAAAGGTAGTTGTAACGGGCATCGCGGCCGGCGTCCTCCCGAAACCAGTCCTGATAGTTGCGCCCGTGGTACCTGAAGTATGCCACGCGCCCTATTACATAAGCCCTGGGCCGAAGACTCCTGCCGATCAGAGGTTGGTCAATGTTGCAGATCCCCGCTCCGAAATGCTGTAACAGCGCGAGAACCTCTTCATCGTCCCAGGACGAGTGGCGGAACTCTAACACCGGGTTCAACTCCGCGAACGCCTCAATCACACGCACAAGGTAATCGCGCGAATCCGGTTCGTTCTTGAAGGACCACGGGAACTGGATCAAGACTGCACCCAGACGGTCGCTCTCAGATATCGGCCTGATCCCCTCCTTCCATTCTTTCACCAGCGCAGTGTCCGACACCGCCTTCTCGTGAGTGAAGGCCTGCAGGACCTTGGCAGTGAACTTGAAGTCAGGGTTGGCCGCTACGCGCCGCACCCAGCTTTCGGCCGTCTTAGTGCTGCAAGGCCGATAGAAGGTGTTGTTGATCTCGATGGTATTGAAAAAGCCGGCGAGGTAGGACAGCTGATCAGGCTTCGGGCGAACAGGGTAGACAATTCCCTCCCAGTCCCTATAACTCCATCCGGCCGGACCAATCCGAATCATTGGAACTCCATTTCGACCTTGTGTCCACGCCGAATTTCCAGCAGCCGCGCGGCAGGCTTCTTCAACGCTGCCAGCTCGTAATAACCGGTACTGCCGAGCAGCGAGAAAACCTCTTCGGCGCTTGATTCGGCATAGTATCGACGGTGGCTTGTAATCTCCTTTCCGTTGACGCGAAACACAGACGGTTTGACTTCCCGCCCCGCAATCCGCCTCACCTCTTCCGGCGTAATGTTGGTAATCGCATTTCCAAACTTGTCCACGTGCAAAATAATGCCTTCCAGCTTGTTATCGGTCAGCTTGCGGACTGGAGGAAGAGAAAACTTCACGTAATCGGAAACGATTGGGCCGAAATTGTCCACATCGGTGCCGCCTGCCAGGCGAGCCGCTACCGGCGCAAAAATATCGCGCGCGTGGAAGGTCGCAGAAACCGGTTTTCTAAAGTAATGGTCTGCCTCAATAGCCACGACCCGAACGGGTTCTTTTGCGTAAACGAGCGAAAGCACGCCGTTATCCGGCGCCACGAAATAGCCGCGATCTGTTATCGCAATAATGCCGCGGCGAGCCGACCCGACGGTGGGGTCAACCACTACGAGGTGAACTGTTCTGCTGGGATAAAACGGGTAGCAGGCGGCGATGATGAATGCAGCTTCCAGCAAATCGTGCGAAGCGATTTCGTGCGAGATATCAACAATCGTAGCTTCGGGGCAGGCATCGAGCAGAACACCCTTGACGGCGCCCACATAATGCTCCCTGGACCCGAAATCACTGGTAAAGGTGATAATCGGACTGATTGGCATGAGGTTAGGGTAGCATCGATCTTCGAAAAGCGTAACTGTCTGACGCTTCTCGCCTGTCATCCCGCCGAGCAGGAACTTTTTAGATGACCAGACAACTAAGCTGAATAACAAAGGGGGACCGATGGGCACATTTCTCAGCCTCATCGTTTCGCGGTTTATGGTTCCCGCGCTCTGCCTAGTTGGACTGTTTGCCGTGCTCGGCATCATCTATCGTGGCATGCCAACCATTCCTCAGTCGGCGATCAGCCCTGCCGACAAGAAAGCTGTCCCGGAAAGACAACCACAAACCTATGAGGAGCTAAAAGGGCAATACATGGCAATGGTTTCTTCCGGGGAAAAGAAACTCGGGAAATTTCGCGGCGCCAAGTACCGAGGCAGCGAGCGGGTTAAGGATGAACTCATGGTATTCCAGGCGTGGGCCGTCCTGATCAACGAAATGCCCCGATACCCTTTGTCGGATTCGGAAAAGGAGACGGTTCGCGCGGTGGCCCGGCGACTGTCTGCTATTCAGAGAAATGAACTTCCCGCAATGCGCGCCGACTTCGCTACATTCCTTCGGCGAGCCCTGAAAGAACATGGCACGATCGCGTACTGTAGCGGGGAACGCAGGAACATGCTTCACGTCATCGCCCCGCCCGGAACGTCCCAGGAAGGACTTGAGAAATGCCTGGAGCTGCTGATGAGCGAAACTTGCGCGCAACTCCGATTTTCCAAGATTGATTTTACCTTCACAGGCGATCAAACCATGACTGCGCCTGTCAAGCCATCAAAACAGCGTCCCCCGGCAGACGGGGAGTTGGTCTTCTGGCGAGAAAACATCACGAACCGGTCCAGTGGAAGGAACCGGAAGGAGAGCCGGAACGGTTGTGACCGTATCCGGTTCCCAGTTGCGGCGTGACGGACTATTCCTGAGGGGCGTGAGGGACTGTCCCTAACCCCTCCCTCACCCCCTGTGCGGCCCGAGTAACAGAACCGGCATTTTGTTTGTAGTCTAGGGCTTCACAAATAGACATTTTCAAAAAGAGGCACAGGATCGGTCCTGCCCTAATGCCTGGCCAGCGTCCCCGTTTCAGCGTCATGCTTGGCCAGCGTCCCCATTTCGACCATGTCCCCATTTCGACCATTTGGACTTTTTCTTCTGACTGGAGGTCCGTCAGGACCGACACGTGACAGGCAGTTGAGCC
>DAOTAI010000321.1:0-5955 GCA_035593865.1 Acidobacteriota bacterium | reverse complement strand
CGAAAAATGGTCAATTTGCCCGCCGAGCGTTCGGGTTGTGAGAAATCCGGGCTAGCACCGGCCTGATGCTGGTCAGGGAGCAGGACGACAGGTCTCAAGGCGCTCCGAGATTCCGCGCCATTCGGAATCGCCTAAAGTGGCTCCAAAAGGGGGGTAAAAATTGGCCAAAAAGCGCCTTATGTGCTCCAGCAAATAGCTGAAATTAAAACACTTAAGTCACTTTAGGAAAAGGCATTCCAGCACTCCCGTAAGTGATTGATAAATAAAGCGTTGGAATTTCGTGAAACCCTGTTCGTAGTACCGGCTTTAGCCGGGTAGTTGCCCAACGGACAATTGTTTCTATATGAACTATTTAAGGCCCGCCTGAAGGCGGGACTACAAGGGGCACAGGAGCGGTTGGAGTGCCCTCTCCACGGTTCAGAGTCCGGCAGGCAGCAGAACGATGCTGGCACCATTGATTCTGCCTGCGGCCCGGCGTCGGACTCTGGAGAGCCGACCACAATGCGTTTGTGCTGACATTATCGATTCATCTGCGACACGCTCGCTCGACTCATCGCGGAGTTCCTCCCCCAAACGTTCACACTCGCCCGCCGATTCGGTAAAATCGTCAATATACCGTTCTTATTACATTTCTAAGTAGTCCAGTCTCCTCAGTAACCAGCCTCAAGGAGATGTTCTGTCGGAAGGGTCCAAGATTTGAAGGAAACCATCGGCACATTTGACGGCGTGGTACCGGCCACTGGGACAGGCGCAGCTCGAAAGCGAGTATTCTTGACCTGGCTTCCCTATTCCCAACGCAGTCAGACACTCGCGGAAAGGCTTGGCGCCCGACCGGTTTATTTTGGTTACCTTTCGGGAAGGAAGAGTACGCCACGAGCGATTCTTCGGTATCTTCTGATGACGTTGCATACCGCCGGATTTCTCCTGCGTCACCGGCCACGCCTGGTTTTTGTGATGAATCAACCGGTGTTTCTTCCCTTCGTGGTTTACGCGGTTTCGTTCCTGCTTCGTTACCAATACGTGATCGATTCCCATTCGGGATTGTTCAACAAGCCCGAATGGCGCTGGTCTCTCCCGATTATGAAATACGTCTACCGGAGGTCACTTTTTTCGATTGTCACCAACCGGGAGCACCGCGAGCGAGTCCAGTCCTGGGGCGGCCGGGTAGAAGTCCTTGGCGCTTTGATTCTGGGTGAGGAGCCGGCAGATCCGTTTGTACGGCCCCTGGGGCCTTCTCTGGTGGTGATCGGCACTTTTGCGGCGGATGAGCCAACTGCAGAGGTCTTTGAGGCGTGCCGGCGAATGGCCGATATCCAGTTTTACGTGACTGGATCCCTGAACAAGGCGTCTCCCGATCTCCTGAAGAGCGCTCCCGGAAACGTCATCTTCACCGATTTCATGCCGCGGCCGAAATACGTGGGCCTGGTTAAGGCGATGGATGGGGCAATAATCCTAGTTAAGAACGACAACGTGATGCAAAGGGGCGCCTACGAGGCTATGTCCTGGGAGGTGCCCATCATTACCTCGGAATGGCAGCTGCTCAGGGAGACATTCAACCGCGGGGCAATTTTCGTCGACAATTCGCCTGAGCAGATTGTGCGTGCCGTCAGGCAATTGCTCGGACACCTCCAACACTACCGGGCGGAAATCAAGGCTTTGCGCGTAGAACGCGCGGCGCAGTGGGAATCCGATATCCGCAGGATTAACGCATTTTTGTCATCATGAACATCTCAGTTTTCGGTTTGGGCTATGTCGGATGTGTATCGGCGGCCTGCCTTGCCCGGCTGCATCACCAAGTGGTAGGTGTCGACGTCAATCCTTACAAGGTTGGCCTGATCCAGGCCGGACAATCCACCATTGTCGAAGAGGAAATTACAGACTTAGTCAGAGAAGCTGCATGCAAGGGACTCCTGACCGCCACGACTTCGGCGGTGCAAGCAATTGCCGACACGCAAATCAGCCTGATCTGTGTCGGAACGCCGTCAAAGGACAACGGGAGCCTTGATCTCTCTCACATCGAGTCTGTTTGCGAGTCTATCGGCAAAGGGCTGGCTGCGAAAGAGGATCACCACGTCGTCGTTATCCGATCCACAATACTCCCGGGATCAACGCGAAAGGTCGCCATCCCGGTTCTTGAAGCTTCTTCAGGAAAAAAGGCTGGCAAGGATTTCGCCGTCTGTGTCAACCCCGAATTCCTTCGCGAAGGCTCGTCGGTGAGGGACTTCTTCCGGCCCCCCTATACGCTGATCGGCTGCGACGACGACATGGGTGCCGGTTTGGTTTCAAGGGTCTATCAGGGCGTCGAGGCGGAGACGATCCGGGTTCCGATTGAGACGGCCGAGATGATCAAGTACGCCTCAAACGCGTTTCATGCAGTGAAGATCTGTTTCGCCAACGAAATCGGACGCCTCTGTAAGACTTTGGGAGTAAATTCCCAACAGCTGATGGAGATTTTTTCGAAAGACGACAAGCTGAACATTTCCAAGGCTTATCTAAGGCCGGGATTTGCCTTCGGCGGCTCCTGTCTTCCCAAGGATCTGAGAGCGCTGAATCATTTTGCCCGCGTCTCGGACATCGATATCCCACTCCTGGCATCTCTTTTGCCGAGCAACCAGGCGCATCTGGACCAGGCCTTGCGGCAGATCACCAGAGGGGGACGCAGAAACATCGGGGTGATAGGTCTTTCGTTCAAACCCGGCACGGATGACCTTCGTGAAAGCCCCCTGGTGCTCTTAGTGGAACATCTGATTGGACGTGGATTTCCGGTTATGGTTTACGACAGCAACGTGGAACTCTCACGGATCTTCGGCGCCAACAAGCAATATATCGAGAAGGAAATCCCTCATATTGAAAGGCTGATGGCTGGCAGCCTGGCGCAACTGGTCGAATTCGCCGATGTACTGGTCCTTGGTCACAGGAACGTCGATCTTTCCGGCGTCAACGTAGACAGGAAAGAAGTGATCGAGTTGGAAAACCAGGGCGGCTGGTCAGTCGCCTGATCAGCCACCACAGGCCTTTATTGTGGCCGAACTCCTCAGTTCGGAGCCCGGCCACAATGAAGCATCGCCCCTTGGTTTTATGAGTTCAGGCTCCAACCTTCGCGGTACTGGCGACGGACGTACTGGTTGGCCTCCGGGACATTGGTGACCGTCATACTGGGGCCATCCCATTCCAGCCGGACATTTCGTCCCATCCGAATAGCGACATTTCCAAGGAGGACGATCTCAGTCAGAGGGCCGGAGACCTCAAAGTTGGAGCTGGGCGGATCGCCTCCCTGAATGGCCTCGATGAATTCGGAGTGGATGCCAGACACTCGCTTGATCCTCTTGGGAGGTCTTTTATAGGCGCGCATTGCGGACTCCGGGATGATCCGGCCGAAACCCGCCTCGTCCGCCATGATAACTCCCTTGCTCCCAAACACCAGGGTACCGCTGCCAGGCATCTTCTTATCGGGATCCAGCTCTTTCGGCCGAGGCGGCATAAGTCCCCCGTCATACCAGGTATAGCGCACCGGGGGTTTAGACCCGCGGGCGGGAAATTCATAAGTCACTATAGACCCGGCCGGCCCCGCTTCATTGCGGTCATGAGGAGTGAAACTGGCCTGGACACTGGTTGGATGTCCCAACTCTAGCGCCCATACCGGCATATCCATGATGTGGCAGCCCATGTCGCCGAGCGCGCCGGTGCCGAAATCCCACCAGCCGCGCCAGTTAAAGGGGGCGTAGATGCTATGGTAAGGCCGGAACGGCGCCGGGCCAATCCACCGATCCCAGTCAAGCCCTTCCGGAACCGGCATGGCTTCTTGGGGGCGCGGGATTCCTTGCGGCCAGACAGGTCTATTCGTCCAGGAATGGACCTCGGTCACGTCCCCAATGGCGCCGTCTTGAATCCATTCAACCAGGAGCCGGATATACTCCGAGGCATGTCCGTGGTTCCCCATCTGCGTCTGTACCTTGTACTTGCGAGCCGCTTCGCGCAACATGCGTGCTTCGTAGATGTCATGTGTCAAAGGCTTCTCACAGTAAACATGTTTGCCGCGGGTTATGGCAGCCATGGAAGCAAGAGCGTGGACGTTATCGGTGGTAGCCACCACCACGGCATCAATGCCTGTCTCATTCTCCAACATCTCGTTGAAGTCAACGTAGGTTTTGCAACCTGAATAATTCTGGACTCCCTTCTGTTCAGCGTAATGCTTCTCCACGAGAGCCTTGGCCACCTGAGAGCCGGCACGGCCGCCAAAATAGAATTTCGAATAGTCGGCATCCTTACAGACATCACATACCGCGATCACCTGCACTGCAGGAATCTGCATGAAACCCCGAAGATCTACACAGCCCTGGCCGCCGGTTCCAATAGCGGCAAGGTTGATTTTGTCATTCGGGGTGACTCGTCCTCGCCCTCCCAGGACCGAACTGGGGACGATCGTAAAGGCCGAGACGGCTGCCGCCCCGGTTTTGACAAAATCACGGCGCGAAGGCTTTTCCTTATCTGATTTGTTCTGCATGCTCACTCCACTCCAAGAAAAGGTTGACCTGACCCTGACTATCATACCACCGGGAATGGTACACTTTTCCGGGCCTGAAAACATATGAACCTGTTAATTACCGGCGCAGCTTCCGGCTTGGGGCGGGAGCTGGCACTCGATCTGGCCAGGGAGGGAAACGACCTGGCGCTTTTTGACCGTAATTCGGAACCGTTGCATGCCACTGCGCAAGAATGCTTTGAGCTAGGGAGCAACACGGTCCCCGTGGTCGGAGACGTGACCAACCCCGAGGACTGCCGGCGCTTTGTTGATGCAGCTGCCGAGCGCTTCGGACGCATAGACGGCCTGATTGCCAATACGGGCGTCAGTATGTGGGCGAAGTTCGAGGAGATCAAGGATCTCGATGTCTTCACCAAACTGATGAACGTCAATTACCTGGGCATCGTTTACTGCACCTACTTTGCCCTGCCCTACTTGAAAGAAAGCCGGGGAATAATCGTAGCGATTTCATCTATCCAGGGAAAGATCGGGGTGCCTTACCATACCGGCTATGTAGCCAGCAAACACGCGGTTCAAGGCTTTTTCAATGCGTTGAGGACGGAGTTGCGTGGCACAGGGGTCGATATTCTGCTGGTCCTGCCTCACTGGCTGACCGGAACAAAGCTTCGCGAGCATGCCTACGGAAAGGACGGAGCTCCCCTGGGGAACGCACGCAGCCGGCACAGCCGAGAGTCGGTGACCGTGTCAGCCTGCTCGCAAGCCATTATTAGGGCGATGCGCAAAAGGCAACGAGAACTGGTAATCCCGCCGAAACTGAAGGCGCTTCCCTGGTTAAGCCTGATCAGCCCGCGCCTGGTGGAATACATCGTCACCCGGAAAGTGGATGAACAACGTTGAGCCCGGTCGCGCGGACGATGGAATAACCGGCGGATAGCGTGGGGCGACGTTCAATTCAGGGCCCGGAGTCGAGAGCGGGCCGGGAGAGCACGGCCGTAGAGTGCCGCGTTTTTTAGCAGTGTATCGAAACCCTGGTGGTTGAGTGATTCGCGTTTTGTGCGAATCGTATCGAAACCCGTGCTCTCTTGGCCCGCGGTCAAGGAGGAGACGAAAACGGCCCGAGCGCTTGAAGGCTTACAGGCTCCACCCCTTGCGGTACTCGCGATGCAGATATTGGTTAGCCTCGGGAACGTTGGTGAATTTGTCGCCGTCCCATTCGAGTTTTTGACCCCAGAATCGCAGGGCGATGTTCCCGAGCAGCACCGTTTCGGTTAGAGCTGCAGAATAATCGAAATTCGCTCCAGGGGCGGGACCGCCTTTACAGGCCGCAATCCACTCCTGCCGGTGTCCGATGGAACGAGGGAGAGTCTTCGGAGGACGCTGGTAGGCCGCCATCTTCGCCTCAGGGATGATACGCAGGCCGTTAGCGCCATGGGAACCTGTCAGGATCTTCCCTTTGTCCCCCACATAAATCG
>DAOTAI010000320.1:0-6035 GCA_035593865.1 Acidobacteriota bacterium | reverse complement strand
GCCTTCCATCACACTTCCCCCCTTGGTTCCCCGCAGATAAGTGATTGACAGACCGAGGGAAGTCAGCATGAATACCACCGCGCAAACCGTTGTCGCCTTGGTAAGGACCGTGGCCGCGCCCCGTGCTCCGAAAGCCGTTTGAGTCCCTGCCCCGCCAAACGCCGAAGCCAGATCTCCTGCCTTCCCCGATTGCAGCAACACCACCAGAACGAGGACCAGGGAAGCCAAGAGATGAATAATGATCAAAAACGTAAACATATAATCGTCTTAACGCTCTTCTAAAATTTCACGATCCGGGCGAAAGATTTGGCGTCGAGACTCGCGCCACCCACGAGCGCACCGTCTATGTCCGGCTGAGCCATCAGATCGCTTATATTTTCCGGTTTGACGCTGCCTCCATAGAGAATCCGGACACCCTCGGCGACCTCCTGTGAAGTGCGCTTAAACAGCCAACTTCGGATCATCGAATGGACTTCCTCAGCGATCTGAGGAGTAGCGGTTTTCCCAGTACCGATCGCCCAAACCGGCTCGTAAGCGACGATGATACGGGATATCTGTTCACCTGTCAATCCGGCCAGGCCGCCATCCATTTGCCCCAAAATCACTTCTTCGACCTTGCCGGCCTCGCGCTCGTCCAGCATCTCTCCCACACAGAAGATCGGAGTCAACTTCGAGGCCAGAAGCTTTTTCAACTTCCGGTTGATCGTCTCATCGGTCTCATGAAAGTACTGGCGACGTTCCGAGTGCCCGACAATGCAGTACCGGCAGCCGGCTCCCTCGAGCATATGCACCGAAATCTCACCAGTGAAAGCACCCTGGTCTTCCCAGTAGACATTCTGTGCGCCAACCGCGATGCGGCTTCCCTCCAAGGCGGCAGCGACATCAGAGAGCGCCGTGAAGGGGGGACATACCACCACTTCCACCTCATCTGTACTGTCTACCAGCGTGCGTAATTCTTTGACCATCGCCACGGCTTCGGCGTTGGTCTTGTACATCTTCCAGTTGCCTGCAATGACTGTCTGTCGTTTCATAGCTGTTTATTCCGGCGCAAACGTCTCACTGTTTCTCGCTGAGGATTTCGACTCCCGGCAACTTCTGGCCGGCGAGGAATTCGAGCGATGCTCCCCCGCCCGTCGAAATGTGACTTATCTTGTCGGTGACCCCGGCCTTCTTAACCGCCGAAATGGAATCACCGCCGCCGATCAGGCTGAAGGCGCTGGCGTTCGCCACGGCACGGGCAATCGCAACCGTCCCCTTGGAAAACTCATCGATCTCAAACACACCCACCGGTCCGTTCCAGATGATCGTTTTCGCTTTCGCGATTTCGGCCTCAAACTCTTGAACGGTTTTCGGGCCGATGTCCAGCCCCATCCAATCGCCAGGGATCTCGTCAACGCTGAGCACTTTCGTCTCCACGCCGGCTTCGAGTTTCGGCGCCACCACGTGATCGACCGGCAACAGCAGTTTTACGCCCTTCGATTTAGCCTTCTCAATCACTTGCCGTGCGACGTCCAGCTTGTCCTCTTCAAGGAGCGACTTCCCGATGTTCTTCCCCTGGGCCTTGAAAAACGTGTAGGCCATGCCACCCGCGAGCAGCACGGCATCGGCAAAATTGAGGAAGTTGTCAATGACCTCGATCTTGTCCGACACCTTGGCACCGCCGAGGATGGCCACCACCGGACGGTCCGGATTGAACAACACTTTCGAAAGCGATTGAAGCTCCTTTTCCATGAGCAGTCCCGCCGCGCCTTGGCGAAGCACTTCGGGAACGCCGTACGTCGAGGAGTGCGCCCGGTGAGCCGACCCGAAAGCGTCGTTGACATAAACATCCGCAAGGGCGGCAAGTTTGCGGGAGAACTCAGGGTCGTTCTTCGTCTCTCCTTCATGGAAACGCACGTTCTCCAAGAGAAGGACTTGACCGGGAGCAAGGGCGTTCGCCTTGGCCTCAACCTCCGGGCCGACGCAGTCGTCGGCAAATTCGACAGGCTGGTTCAGAATAGCCGAAAGGCGTTCGGCCACTGGTTTGAGGGAGTACTCCGGCTGACGTTTCCCCTTAGGTCGGCCAAGGTGAGAGGCGAGGATGACCTTCGCTTTTCGTTCCTGGGCCAGCTTGATCGTCGGCAGCGCCGCCTGGATTCGCGTATCGTCTGTGACTTTTCCTTCCTTTAGGGGAACGTTGAAATCGACCCTCATGAAAAGACGCTTTCCAGCAAGATCGAGATCTCGAATAGACATTTTGGCCATAACTTTTGTCCGTTCTCTTGGAATGATCGGGCGCCGTTTAAGGCTCGGCGCCCGGGTTTACTTGGTTGAGATCGGCTGCCTGGTTCCAGCGTGGCAGGCGGAGGCACGTCGCCTTTCCTTCGACGGGCCTCACAAGCCTGACAACAAGCTACTGCTTAGAAGCGATGTATCGTAGCAAATCGACCACCCGGCAGGAATAGCCCCATTCGTTGTCGTACCAAGAGATCACCTTGAAGAAGCGTTTTTCACCCTTCAGGTTGTTCTGAAGCGTCGCCAGGGAGTCGTAAATGGAAGAACGGTCGTCGTGGATGAAATCCGTCGACACCAGTTCTTCCTCGGTTACTCCGAGAATGCCCTTCAGGTAAGTCTGGCTGGCCTTCTTCAGACAGCTGTCAATCTCTTCGGTGGAGCTGTCCCGGGCGGACCGGAAAGTCAGGTCCACAACAGAAACGTTCGGAGTAGGAATGCGGAAGGACATGCCAGTCAGTTTTCCCTTCGTGGCGGGCAAGACCTCGCCAACCGCGCGCGCCGCGCCCGTGGTGGAGGGAATGATGTTAATGGCCGCGGCACGGCCGCCTCTCCAGTCTTTCTTCGAGGGACCGTCAACCACCTTCTGAGTCGCGGTATAGGAGTGGATCGTCGTCATCAACCCCGTCTCAATCCCGATTCCTTCCTTCATGATGACATGAACCAGCGGCGCCAGGCAGTTCGTCGTGCAGGAGGCGTTGGAAATGACGTGGTGTTTGGCCGGATCGTATTCCTCGTGGTTGACCCCCATAACGACCGTTTTCACATCGCCTTTGCCGGGAGCGGAAATGATAACCTTCTTTGCACCCGCACTGATGTGGCCCTTGGCCTTCTCGGCATCGGTAAACAGACCGCTCGCCTCGATGACATAGTCCACGCCGAGGGCTTTCCACGGCAGTTCTGCGGGGGTCTTCGTAGCCATCACAACCTTCGTCTTCGCGCCATCGACGACGAATGTATCGTTTTCTTCCTTGCTCGGATCGCTTTTCTCGGTTGTGATGTCGTGCTTAAACCTTCCGTGCACCGAGTCGTACTTCAATTGATAGGCGAAATAATCAGCGTCGGTTGAAATGTCGACGACTGCCACGACTTCGATTTCTTTCCCCAAGACTCCCTGTTCAGCCATGGCTTGATAGACCAACCGGCCGATCCTGCCAAACCCATTGATCCCTACCTTGATACTCATGAAATCCTCCTGTCACCTGATTTATCAGAAATCCTATCTAATCTGAAACCCGCGTCTCCAGGCTCCTGGGCCCGTTACCAACCCGACACTTTGATCGGAACAAAGAAAGATAACTATAGACGCGCGTAGAAGTCGAGTCAAGATGTCGAAAATCTCATCTGTTACAACGATCTTGATCTCGTGCGGGCGTACGGGTTGGAACCGTCCGGCTGAGTTGCAAACCGCCGGTGCCCCCACAGCCAGCAATGAGGAAACTCTCGAATCATCTCCTCGACGTACCTGCTGAACTCCGCCGTATACCGAACGATGTCGCTGCCGTTATTGCCGCCGGGCCTGACTTCAATCGGCGGATAGAACCGAATGTGGTATCGCCCGTTAACAGACCGATAGATGAAGCCAGGAACCACGGGCGCCCCAGTTTTCAAAGCGATGGCGGCAACGCTCGAGGTGGTGCAAGCCTGCTGCCCCAGGAAAGGCACGAAGACTCCCTCTTTCTCCTGTATATTCTGATCGATCAAGAAACCAATGTCGCGCCCCTGATGAAGAATGCGGAGTGCGGTCCGCACGGCGGCCGTTTTTGCGATGGCCTGGTTTCCGCGCTGCGACCGCAACCGTTCCAGCCAACGGTCCAGATAAGGGTTATCCAGGGGACGGACGACAAAGCTCAGCGGGTAGCCATAGGCGGCGTGAGCGGCCGGAAGGATTTCCCAGGCAAAGATATGGGCGGTCACAAAGATGACTCCTTTCCCCAGTTCTCGAGCTCGAAGGTAGTTTTCGATCCCCCGCCCGGCCTCATAGGTGATCCGGCGGGTGATCTCTGCTGTACTGAGCCGTTCCAGCCGGGAAAGCAGGACTGCCTGGTTGCCCTGCTCCCGAAAACTGAGGCGCAGGACTTTCTTCTTCCAAGCCACATCCTTGTCAGGAAAAGCCAGGGATAAATTGATCAGGCCGATACGACGGTGCTTCCCATCTATCAGATAGATTAAATCCGCCAGAGCCCAGCAGAAGCGATAGGCAAGCCACATCGGCATGGTGCTGAGGAGCAGAAAGAATCCCCGAACCAGTACGTAGACGAGCCAGTCGACGACCCGTTTCATGGATGAGAGATTATAGTTCCTACTTGCATCGTCTAGTTCATTTCAGCTTCCGAAGACGTATTCCCCGCAGGCGTATCCTCTTCGGGAAGCAAAATGCGCCGGTACTGTTCCGGAAAGCTTCGTGGCCGGCCCTGCCTGTCCGTGACCACGTGCACGGTCTCTCCTTCGGCGCAAAGAACTCCGCTGGAAGCCTCGATCAACTCGTACCTGAAGGTCAGGGTGCGCTTGCGCATTTCTTGAAGGTAGGTCCGGACGATCACTTCCTGATCGTAACGAAGTGGACGGCGGTATCGGCAGCGAGCTTCCGCAACGATAAGGTAGCAGCCCGTCTCTTCCTCCAGTTTGGCGTAGGCAATTCCGCGCCGGCGGCAAAACTCGGTTCGACCTACTTCGAAATAGACCAGGTAATTGGCGTAGTAAACCACTCCCATCTGGTCTGTATCTGCATATCGAACCCGAATCCTGCTGTCTTCGAATGTGCGCATACTGTTTCCTTATTTTTCGCCCCGATCAAACCTGGATGCCATATTTGTCGCGCGGATCAACGTCTACGGGGCCGGCGACGCGTCCGGCGGCGTGCGGGTGACGAAGCGTAAGCAG
This sequence comes from Acidobacteriota bacterium, assembly GCA_035593865.1. Lineage (GTDB taxonomy): Bacteria > Acidobacteriota > UBA6911 > RPQK01 > RPQK01 > RPQK01. Next base: position 881 of record DAOTAI010000320.1, on the reverse strand, counting down.
GGCCAGGGTCGCCAGGCTCAGATACAAGGACAGGCCAATAAAGAGAATCACCCGGCCAGGGATAGGTCCAATGGCGGCGCGCGTCGTCAGCTCCTCAAACGAAAATGCCGGATATGGATGTATCGCCAACTTGGCGAGGTAACTGATAGCCAGAATTATGAAAATCCAGATGTAATTGCGCCGCAGTCTCCGTCCGGCCGCCTCCCAGAAGCTTATATGGAAATGAATATCCTGATAGTCGTGGGCCAGGAATTCGTTCCAGCGGTTCTCGCCTGAGATCGGCTCGCCTCGCAACAGCGGTCCGTAGAAGCAGACTTCCAGCAGCCGCACCCTGGTCCTCCAGATGTCAAAGTACCGATATCGACGCGCCTCGATATTCAAGAAGATCATCACCAGCAGGCTGATGAGAAGGAGCGGAATCGGCGAAATCGACTCATTGCTGAAAGTCACCGAAAGGGCAATGCCGGTTGTCGCGACAGCCCAGTTCGTCGTCGTGTCCAGCCGAGTCCTCCATACCTTGCTGCGGTACATTTCCCCGCGGTAAAGATGAGCCAGCGTGGTCAGCTCGGCAGGCGAATACTTCAGCGTTCGCGGTCCTTCATTGGGATTCGGGTTCATTGAATTCACCTTTCCAAGCAGCAGCCCCAAGGCCGCCCGGCACTCCTCCGCACAAATGCTCGTTAAGATGGGTAATGTACACTGGCGCAAGAGGCTTGGGAACAACCTAATCGGGGAAAAAAGGAAGGCTGGTCCGTTTAAGTGGGTGGGATTGGCCAAGAGAGCACGGGTTTCGATACGATTCGCACAAAACGCGAATCACTCAACCACCAGGGTTTCGATACACCGCTGAAAAACGCGGCACTCAACCGCCGTGCTCTCCC
>DAOTAI010000319.1:0-6038 GCA_035593865.1 Acidobacteriota bacterium | reverse complement strand
GATGGTGGTCAGAGAGCAGGACGATTGTTGCTATATGAACGATTTAAGGCCCGCCAGGCGGTACTACAAACCCGGGCCCCCGCCGGTTGAACGATGGGTCTTTTTTGCGGCCGGACTCTCCAGATCCAGAGTCCGGCGTGGGAGTAGGAGAATGCTGGCACCATTGATCTCGCATCGTCCGGGCCGCGAGCGCAGCAGCAAATCCGATTGAAGGCCTCTCAGAGCCATCTAGTGTAAAATCCGGAAGATCCTATGCCCAAATCCGGTCAACTGATTCGCTTTGGCGTTTCGATGGAGAAAGACTTATTGGATGAATTCGATTCCTTGTCTCGTTCCAAGGGCTATGAAAACCGCTCGGAAGCCATCCGGGACATGGTTCGAAACCTCCTCATCGAAAACCAATTGAAGGAGGAAAACACCGAGGGAGTCGGCACGCTCACGATAGTCTACGACCATCATCAGCGGGAATTGGAGGAAAAGCTGACGGAATACCAGCACCATCACATGGACGCAATCATCTCTACTCTCCATGTCCACCTGACGCCGCATCTTTGCCTCGAAGTGCTTCTCTTGAGAGGAAAGGCAAAGGAAATCAAAAAAGTGGCTGACGGACTGATTGCGACCAAGGGCGTGCAACATGGAAGATTGGTCATGACTGCCGTCGGTCGAGAAGGTCACTAGCCGATGGCTAAGCCCTGCAACCCCCCCCTAACCAGCAGGAACATGACTGCTGACGTGAACGGGCTGAGATAACCGTCCGATATATGCATTCCGGTGGTAATAAGCCAGATGGTTAGAAGGCCGAAGTATCCCGCCGGAAATCGGGGAGTGTCGCAAGTCATACGCTTGCCAAACGGCACAATGCCTCCCTGGGCAAGTGCATCAATGCGGCTTGGACATTCCCGCGCAGTCGGCGAATTCCCGAGCAGTCTCATACCTGCCGGCAAGCTGTCCGCACATCGATTGGAAAAACCCCAGACTCTCCGGAGAGAGGGCCTCGGTGATGCGCCGGTCCTGGGAATACCGCACCAGAAAGGTGATATGCCGGATGCCGTGTGCCAGCACATCCTGTTGCCGTATGACAGCTGGGCGAGGTTTTGTGGGATCGGTTGATTGCGGGGGAAGCAACTCGCTCCAAGCCAGCCGGTAGGGTTCGGAGCTCTTGCAGTTGGAAGCTTCGGAGAACGCGAGATAAGTGAGGATGAGAGTTCCATCCTTCTCCCAGCGCCAGCTGGTCGAATGAAGAATAGCCAGACTGCAATCGCCCGGCACGAGGCCGCGAGCGACTGTGTCGGGATCGGAGCTGTCCCGCGAGAGGTCGGCGGTCTTGATTCCGTAGGCGATCGTCCGGTCAAGTGACGGACTGACCAGGAACAGCTCGAGAACGACTTTGGGTTGCTGTCTGCCGCAGCCGGCAAGAGCCAGGACCAGCGGCAGGCAAATGGCCGGAATCAATAGACGTTTCATCTGAATCTGAGGTCCAGGCCGCTCATTAGGTTGAACCCGGGATCGCGAAACTGCCAGGGCATCAGATAGCGGCGATTGGTTACGTTGTTCAAGTCGGCAAACAAGATGACCGAGTGAGTGTCCGTGCGATACAGAGTCTTTTCGACCTTCATATTCACAATCTGATAAGGACCGAATCCCGAGCGTCCGCTCCTGGAGGTGCTATCGCGGTAGGTGCCGACGGCACGCAGGTAGGGCGAGACCCTGAACGCTGCAGGCAGGTCCAGCTCGAATCCGGCATTTACAACATAGTCCGGGACGAACGAAAGATCCGATCCTTCCTGGTCCGGGTCAAACGGATTGCTGATACGCGAATCGTTATACGTGAAATTCGTGAAGAGGCGAGTCCTGTCGTTGACGTAATGATCATAGACCAATTCAAAGCCGGCCGACCGGGCGTTGCCGGCGTTCACGGACCTTGTCTGGGAAGGCGTGCTGCTGACCACGTTATCGACAATAGCATCCGTGAGGCGGTTGTAGAACCCTCGAATGCCGATCATGGCTCGCTCGGTTACTGCAATGTCGAGACCGAAGTCAGAGCCGATTCCACTTTCCGGCTTGAGATCCGGATTCGGCAGCTGCCCGTTTCGCCCGATGACTCCCAAATCGCTGGCGTTCAAAGTCCCGCCGACAGCCTTCGCGGCCGGGGAAATGAAGCTGGAGCCCACGTTCGAGTATGCGGCGAGTCGTTTCGTGAAGTTGTAGCGGGCGCCGGCGCTCCAGAGGAACCGGGACCACGACTTGTCCTGCAATCCCGGCGTTGAGCCGCTGATCAGGTCATAATGGTCGGACGTGTGGTTCAGTCGTCCTCCGATGCGAAGCACCCAGTTTCCGGTGACGAACTTTTCCTGAAGGTAGAGGCCCACGCTCATCGATGTTACGTCATTGCCGGTTACCGCGGGAGCGTTCGCTTCGGTGTATGTTCGATAAGTTGCATACTGCGAATCAGTGCCGACCGTCAATGTGCTTTGATCTCGATGCCTCCAGTTGAAGGTCAGATCTGCCGGTACAATCTTCTGCCGAACTCCGGAATGGCCGACGAGGGCGAAGCCGGCGGGATAGTCATCGTCTCCCCATCGCCGGTCATAGTTGCGGAACCCGACCTTCGCCTGGATGTTGAGATTCGCGTTGACCTGGTTTGAATAAGCGCCGTTCACGGTGTCGTAGTTGTGGTCATAGTCGCGGTTAGGGCGTCCCGTGAATCCGTTATGCATTGTGTGTTGGGCAAAGACGGAGAATTTCTGGTGGCTGCCTGCGAAATACGTGGTCTTCCCATACACCTTCATCTTCTTGTACGAGGGATCGTCAATTATCCCCAGCCAGGAGTTGGGCGCGCCGTAGTCGGTATAGTCTGACTGCTCGTAGGTTGTGCCAAAGAAATAGTGCAGGTTGCCCTGGTGATCCTGGTGATAAAAGCGCCCCCCAAGCGTATTCCAGGATCCGCCGCCGAGAAGAATTCTGGTCTCGGGTTTGTCTATCCGTTCTTTTAGCACAAGGTTCGAAATGCCCGCCAGAGGAGCCTGAGTGCCGGCAAAATCGGCGCTGAGGTAATTGGAGTACATGACCGAGGCCGGTCCCTGGTGGGTTTCAATCCTGGCAAATGCCCACGGATCCAGACTCATTGTATCCACGAAGGAATCGATCGGGAGACCGTCGAGCAGGTAGCTGTTGTACTTTGGACCAAGGCCGCCATATGATCCCCAGTTGGCGTCGTTGCGCGAGAGCACGGTCACGGCAATTCCCGGCTGATACTGCAGCAGCTCTGAGATGTTGCGGTTGCTCACTGCCTGTGTGGCGATACGCTCGTCAAAGATAACATTGACCTTCTGGGTGATGATCTCCTGGGGTTCGTCGGTCTTGGTGCCCGTAACCGTGACAACGGTGTTGATTCCTGGGATCTCCTTTTCTTTCTGGTCCGCGGCTTCTTGCTCCGAGGCATCTTGTGCGAGTGCGGAAGAAACAAGGACCAAAACGGCAACGAAGAGAATACGCGACGATTTCGGCATTTCAAGCCCTCCACGGCAGAATAAATACGCGGAATAGGGTAGCACGATAACCAAAAACGTGCTACTCCTGACTTGATCCCCCCTTGGTTTCATCCCGAAGGCTGATGCTTTGGCCCAGAACCTTCCAAAAGAGGGGTGAAGGACTTGCCATCCTGATGGAGTGACCTGGCGCACCGTCCCTCCCATCCAAATCTGCTACATTTTTCGTCGCATTTCGATTTCGTTCGAGACTAAAGCGAGGAGCTCAGATGGGGCCTAACGTACTGGTTCTATTACACTAATGGAGGCCAACATGAAGCGTATCGTTTTTCTCGCAGTCATTCTGCTCGCGGTCGGATACGGATTTTCAGCAGCGTCGCAGGTTGAATTTGTCGCCAGGGTCACGGCTATCGAACCTGAGAGCGAAGAGGTGGCCAACCTTACGATGCAACTCACGTCCACGTTTGGCATGAATGTTCGAGTGACCGAGATGACCGAGATCCGGGGAGACGGTGACGCGGAATTGAGTGTCGCTGACCTCGAGGTCGGGATGCACCTGAAGATCGAAGGGATTTTCACTGACGCAACCATCCTTGCGAAGGAGATCCAGGTTTTCGAGGGCGTTTCCTCGTTCGAGATAAAAGGCCCGATCGAGGCAATCGATACCACAGCTCAGACGATCACGGTTCTGGGTCTGGTTGTCGCCTATACCGATGAGACGAGCCTGAAAGGTGCAGAGTCCTTTGACGAGCTCGAGGCAGGTGACATCGTCAAGGTCGAGGGAGAGATGACCGAAGATGCCCTGATCGCCACGGACGTCATTGTTTCGGAAAACCAGATATTCAAAGCACCCAGGATAAGTTTTGAGGGGATCGTGACCTCGGTGACGGATACCGGTCTTTTGGTTCTGGTCGAAGGCGTCACTGAAGTTCTCGTGCGAGTCAGCGAAGAAACCGACATCCACGGAGATGTGGCAGTTGGAGTGGGTGTCAGGATCATCGGCACCATCGGCGAGGACCTCATAGTGGACGCCGCCAAGGTCATTGTTCAGAAGCTGCTCCAGGTAGCTCCGGCAAAGTTAAAACTGAAAATTGACCAGACACGCCAGGTGGTGGTCATTCTGCACACCTTTTTCGAGGAAGATGTGGAGGTCGCCCTGGTGTCCGCTAACCCGGAGATCGCGGAGCTTGCAGCTGACACGGTCGTGATCCCGGCGGGAAAACTCACCGGAATGTTCGACGTTAAAGGTATAGCGGAAGGCGAGACGGTGATTGAGGTTTCGCTGCCTGAGTCAATGGGAGGCACCAAATCTCAAGTCCAGGTCATCGTGGAAGACAAGGGAAATGGCGGCGGCAAAGGTCCTCAGAAACCGGCAGTTGCCTGGAAGCCCGCCAAACTGTCTCTCAAACCCGGACAAACACGCCAGGCCGGAGTTCAGCTGGAGGCTAAGGCGGAGACTGCCCTGTCAGTGGCGCTGTCCCTCAAAACCGGAGACGCTGAGGTCGTTCAGTTTCCGGCGACAGTTGAAATCGCAGCGGGAGCCAAACACGCCTTTGTCACCTTCACCGGTCAAAAAGTTGGGAAGGTGACGGTTCTGGCAAAACTCCCGGATTCCGTCGGAGGCGGTGAGTCGGAGCTGGCGATTGAAGTAAAGGCGAAGGGGAACTAGTGTAAAGCGTTGCATCGAAACCCCGTGCTATCATGACCGCGGTCGAGGAGGAGGCGAAGGCGGCCCGAGCGGTTAAGTCGTGGCGCGGGTTTCGATACAACGTGCCCATAAGGCGGGACGCGTCACTCACCCACCAGGGTTTCGATACAACGCGCCCACAAGGCGGGCGCGTCACTCAACCACCGGGTTTCGATACAACTCGCCACAGAACGGCGAGTCACTCAACCGCCGCGCCCCGCCTCAACCTGTCGCCCGCAAGCTCGACCGTGCTCGCCGGCGATCTTACCCGATTCGACCCGATTATTCCGCGCGGGCGGGTGTATGTGTGCGCACGGCCTGGACAAAAGGCCGAACGATCGCCTTTGCCTGAGCGCTCACCTGACCGCTTGGTTCTCCCTTCAGAAGTTCTGTTCCGGTGATCCCCTTACCGTAAATTTTCTCATTGGCGCTGTCGTCGATCGTTATGACCGCTCCTTCCAACGAAACGCCCGCAAAAACGCCCTTGGTTCGGGAATAGGAGTAGATCGGACCGGAAAGCTTCGTATCGGTCCCAATTTCAGCCCGCCGGCCCAAAGGACCTGCAGCAACGGCAACATCGCCTCCCAGCTCAAGCTTCCCATCCAGCATAGCCTCTACAGCATCTTCGCTGGTGAATACCAGAACCAGGTCCGTCGCTTGAACCCCGGCCTGAAAGCCATAGCTGGCGCCGCCCACTTGAATGAACGAAGGAGTGGTGCTCCAGCTTCCGTCAGTGTTGCGGTCCAGCATGAGCCCCTTGCCCCAGCGACCACCAACGAGAAACGCGCCCTTTACGACATTCGGGATAACCGCAATTCCCTTCGCTTCTTCCAGCAGTTCGACCGGAATGTCCTTGTCGG
>DAOTAI010000318.1:0-6062 GCA_035593865.1 Acidobacteriota bacterium | reverse complement strand
TTAAGGAAGCCATAAAGCGGTTTCAAGACGGGCGACTTGTAGAGGCGAAATCGGCCGATTTTCCTAGCCACTCGTTTTGAGAACATGAAAATCGCGATAGCGAGTGGAAAAGGCGGGACCGGAAAGACGACGTTGGCAGTCAATCTCGCCATGATCGTACCAGAAGAGGTTGTCCTGCTCGACTGCGACGTGGAGGAGCCGAACTGTCACGTTTTCCTGCCACCGCAGCTCGACCTGAGCCGACCGGTCAGTGTCCTGGTTCCCGTGGTCGACCGAGACCGTTGCGTCGCCTGTGGCGCCTGTTCGCGTTTTTGCGAGTTTCATGCGATCGCAGATCTCGATACTGGTCCGCTCCTTTTTGCTGAGCTTTGCCATTCCTGCGGAGGGTGCGTTCGTGTCTGTCCGACCGGAGCTTTATCGGAAACCACACGGGAAATCGGCACAATCGAAGAGGGTTGGGCCGGCAGGGTGAGAGTTGTCCAGGGGCGGCTGCGTATCACGGAGGCCGCTTCTTCTCCACTGATCCGCGCGGTCAAGAAGAGAGGCCCGGCTGAGTGGCTGACATTGATTGACTGTCCACCGGGCACCTCGTGTCCGGTAATCACGGCGTTGCAAGGAGCCGATTTTGCCATTCTCGTGACCGAGCCGACACCATTCGGTTTACATGATCTGCGCCTTGCAGTCGAAACGGTGCGCACGCTTGGCATCCCCTTTGGTGTGGTGATCAACCGTGCCCGCAGCGGTTACCCAAGGATCTATGACTACTGTGAAACCGAGCGAATCCCGATTCTTCTTGAGATTCCAGACAGCCGTGAAGTGGCAGAGGCCTACTCGAAAGGGAGATCTGCGCTTGAGGCCCTGCCCCTTTTGCGTGATGGACTGAAACAGCTCTATCAGAGGGTCAGGGTAAGAGTCCGTGTGAACCAAGAGAGGAAGCAAGCGATCTGCATCGCGAGCCGGGCATCCGATCAGGCTGCGCGTTCCACGAGGCGGCTGCCTAACCAAAGTCGATGCTAGTTCCCAAAGGCTTTTGGTGAAAAATGAAACAACTAGCGGTTATCAGCGGAAAAGGAGGGACAGGAAAGACCAGCATAGTCGCTTCCTTTGCTGCCCTGGCCGGGGACGCGGTGTTGGCTGATTGCGACGTAGACGCGGCCGATCTACATCTGGTCCTTTCCCCTGCCATTATCGAAAGGCACGAATTCAAGTCCGGCCATCTCGCCAGGATCCGCGAAAATGGGTGCCGCAATTGCGGCCAATGCATGGATTTCTGCCGGTTCGAGGCTATCCAGCCAACCGCGGATGGCCGGAGTTACCAAGTGGATCCGGTCGCCTGCGAAGGCTGCGGGGTCTGTGTACGGTTCTGCCCTGCTCATTGCATTGAATTTGAAGAACGGACGTGCGGGGAGTGGTATGTCTCCGAGACCATACATGGTCCAATGGTTCACGCCCGGCTGGGAATCGCCGCCGAGAACTCCGGAAAGCTGGTGACAACGGTCAGGCAGTCAGCTCAGCAGATCGCCATGGACCGTCGGAAATCGCTCTTATTGATCGACGGTCCTCCCGGAATCGGCTGCCCGGTCATCGCTTCCATCACCGGAATCAGTTTTGTCCTCGTGGTCACAGAACCCACTCGTTCGGCTTTTTACGACTTTGAACGAGTCACCTCGTTGACCGCGCACTTTGGGATTCCCACCGCTGTCTGCGTCAACAAGTGGGACTTGAACCCTGAAATCACCAAAACGATCGAACAGAGTGCACTAGAGCGGAACGTCTGGCCGGCGGGACGCATTTGTTATGATTCAGCGGTTACCCGAGCCCAGATCCAAGGACTATCGACTGTCGAGGTCGGTGGGGCCGCGGCTGAACAGATTCGCCAAGTTTGGCGAAATGTCCGTTCACGAATGACGGATATCGTGCAACTGGACGGCAGCCCCGACTGATACTTGAAGAGAAAGGAAGGATTGATGCGTATTGCAGTTCCACAGGCAAATGGGAGATTGGCCCAGCATTTCGGTCACTGCCCAGAGTTTGTGTTTTTTGACGTCGACTTGGAATCCAAGACAATAGTGGCCAAGGAGGTAACGGCGGCCCCTGAACATCAACCGGGCCTGCTGCCGGCCTGGCTTGCCTCGCGCAACGCCCAACTTGTTATCGCTGGAGGAATGGGAGGCCGGGCCATAGCGCTCTTTGATTCTCACGGCATCCAGGTGCTGCTGGGTGCCCCGCCGGAACCGCCCGAAAACATCGTCCAGGCGTACCTGGCCGGCAATCTCCGAACGGGCGCAAACATCTGCGATCACTGAGCACCAAGCTTCGTCAGGACCTCGGCAAAGGAGTACTTGCAGCTATCCTAATGAATACTGGTCGCGTGGGCGCATCTGTATGTGCCATATCTCCTGAGAAAGTGCCGATGATAGAATTTCCACTTTTTTACGACAACAGAATTGTCTGGAAAGGCGAAAAACGTGGGCAGGTTTCCGGGGTGGACCTCCCTTCCCTCGAAGTCGCCACGCCTCCGGAGTTCGGGGGACACGAGGGCGCCTGGTCTCCCGAGCAGTGCTTCGTGGCGGCCGTAAACACCTGCTTGATGACCACCTTTCTCGCGATCGCCCAGCTTTCGAAACTCTCGTTTGAAAGCTACGAGGCCGAGGCCTCGGGCAAGCTGGAAAAGCCTGAAGGGCAAGTCATGCAATTTACCGAGATCACGATCCGGCCTAGACTCGTGATCACACACAGCAGAGATTTGGAGAGAGCTGGCCGACTGCTGGAAAAAGCAGAAAAGCAGTGCCTGATTTCGAACTCCATCAAGGCAGCCGTCCGCGTAGAGGCGCATCTCACCGCCGCGGGAGACTGACAAACACGCGCGCGGCGCGCTGACGAAAGTCTATATCGGCGAGCCCTTAGCTATTCTCGATCTTCAACCCTCTTGCACATAGCAGTTATTTCTATTATTCTAGAATTAATGAAACACGGAGAAGAAGCTTCGAAATCCGGTATCGTCAGGCGATATGCGGCAATGTTCGCCGCCATGGGGGCTGAGCCCCGTCTGCGGATTCTCCGGCTGCTGCTTTCAGCGCACCCGGAGGGAATGGTGGTTAACGAGATCCTGGGCATTCTCGACATAGCGGCTTCAACCCTTTCGCATCACTTGGAAAAGCTGAAGATCCACGAATTGATCACTGTAGAGCGGGAAGCTACCTTCTTGCGCTACCGAGCCAACACGAAGACGCTTCAAGAGCTGCTTTCGTTCCTGTATGCGGAATGTTGCACCAGGAGTAAAGCCATCAAACCGGAACAGATCGTCACAATCAAGGAATGAGCGCACCCGGACGCGGATGAGGCTCTTTTGAACGGATTGTCGACAACATCATTGAGTGAGAGGAGAACCCGATATGGACAGCAGCGGTGTAAAGAGGAACGTTCAAGAACGGTACAGCAAGGCAGCGCTGGCGGTGATGCAGGGGGCGAAGGCGGGTTGCGGGTGCGGCTGCGATTGTGCCACCGAGGAAGTGTGGGACCCGGTCACTGCCGATCTCTACGACCAGGCGGAGTTGGACGGTCTGCCTCGGGAGGCGTTTCTGGCCTCGCTGGGGTGCGGCAACCCCACGGCTCTCGCACGTCTGGAAGAAGGCCAGATTGTGCTCGATCTCGGCTCGGGAGGTGGGATCGACGTGCTCTTGTCTGCCAAACGGGTCGGACCGACGGGAAAAGCGTACGGTCTGGACATGACCGATGAGATGCTCGCACTCGCCGAGGAGAACAAGCGCCGTTCCGGCTTGAGCAATGTCGAGTTTCTCAAAGGAGAAATCGAGAATATTCCGCTGCCGGATGAATCGGTCGACGTGATTATCTCCAACTGCGTCATCAATCTGTCAGCGGACAAAGACCGTGTTTTGCGTGAAGCATTCAGGGTTTTGAAGCCGGGCGGGCGCTTTGCTGTCACCGACATCGTGGTCAGGGGACACATTCCCGAACAAATCCGCCGCAGTGTCGAGCTATGGTCCGGTTGCATGGCGGGAGCGCTGGAAGAGCGCGAGTATGAAGAGAAACTGCGCCGGGCTGGTTTCACGGACATTCAGATCGAGACCGTGCGCGTTTTCGGAGCTGAGGATGCGCGCGGATTGCTGGAAGAAAGCGGTTTGGACCCGACGACGCTAGCCCCGCAGCTGGACGGCAAGTTCATCAGCGCCTTCGTACGCGCGCACAAGCCGTAAAACGGCCATCCGATCCGCGTTATCCGCGGGCCTGATCCCCCGCAAAGCCGCAGAAGACACAGGAATGATCCAAACCGGGGCAGCTGTTGTTACTGCTGCCCCTCTCTTTCAACCTCTGTGAGAGTCTGCCCGACGCATTTCTCCAAAAGCGCAAGCGAGACCAGGTACGCGTGGATGGATTCGGCATGTAAGTTGCGCGCCTCGAGGAGATTCCGGCGCGCTTCAATCTTTTCAATGCAGCCGTTTTCGCGTTCTTCGTCACTGGATAGGAAGAGATCGTGCAATTCCTCGGCTTGCTTTAAGACTTGGCTCTCGATCAATCGAATTTGCTCGTCGGCGCCCTGGGCATTCAGGTAAGCCTCTTCGACCTCCAGGCGGACCACGTTTGAAAGGTGCTCGGTCTCGGCCACCAGAGCTTCTCGGTTCAGCCGGGCCTCGGCCATCTCCCCCTTGCGTGGCTGGCCGAAGAGAAAAGGCAAAGGAACCGCAAGCGTAACATCCCAAGTCGACTGTTCTCCTTTAAGTGTGTGTCGGGCGAACCCCAGATCAAGATCGGGCCACTTGCTGAGGCGGGCTTGTCTTTCCCTGAGCTTTTCCTTTTCGACTAAAGCTTTTTGTCGGCGAAGTTCGGGCCGGGCACTAAGCGCCTTTTCTTGAAGTTCGTAGAGATGGAACGACGACAACGAAGGACGGGGCTCGAGGACGAGCTGCAGCTTCTGGTTGCTGGGCCGCCCGAGCCGGAAGTTCAGCCGGGCTCTGGCGAGGCGCACCTCGTTTTCAGCGAACTTCAGGGCACTGGCTGCTTTGGACACTTCCATCATTGCGCGGAGGACTTCCACTCGAGTCCCCTCTCCTGACTCATGCTGCGCTCTTGTATGCTCCAGGAATTCGTGGGAAAGCTTCAATTCCTCCCGGCGGTACTTGAGTCTCTCCTCAGCGAGCAATACCTCGTAGAACGACATTTGGGTTTCGTAGGTGACCTCCGATTTCAGAAGCGCGATCTCGATCTCCGCTTCATCCGCTTCACGGTATGCAATTTCCTTCCTGACGCTTCTCTTGCCGGGAAACTCGAACAGCTGAGTGATTCCAAAATACGATTCTTTGGAGCCGAAGAAATTGAAAGGCTTTGACTGCAGGTCCGAATCAAAGGCTAAGCTGGGAGGTGGAACAGCGCCGGCCTGATCTACGCGGGCCACGACTGCCCGATGGCGTTGAGTTGAAGACTGCAGGAGAAGGTGGCGCGCCAACGCTATTCGCACGCAGTCCCGCATTCTCAGAGCGTCCGCTGGCTCCGCCCTGACGGGGAGATTGAACCAGACTAGCCCGACAATTATCCAAACTTTGGTGAAATTCTTGCTGCACATCTGATCCTTTGCCTCTCCTCACGGATTGCATGGGTCAAAAAGGGATAGCGCAAGGATGGATCCGCACACATCCCGAAGGCCATAAAGCGACTTCTTGACGGTCAGATGGCTAGAAAGGCGGGGCGCGCGAGGCAAAGGTCGAAACAGTAGTGGTAATCTCGCTGACCGGGGAAAGCGGAACGACCAGATCCGGAGCGTCGAGCGGAGGCAAGACCACCGGCGCTACAGCCGGAACTACTGGGGAGTAGGTTCTCAGCTGGCACAGAACGCAGCTATCGTCGATTTGGAGATGACGGTCGGAAGCGACTCCAATGGCTGAGATGCAGGAGAGCCAGACGAGCGCCCAGGCTATCAAAGCTCTCTTCATGGTGCGACTCGAACCGACTCGTATCATATTTCTCGTAGCGACTTAATTTTAAACGAGATGAGTACAGAGTTCCCAGAGGGCAGACGAAACCAAAAAAACCAGCAGAACCGTCGA
>DAOTAI010000317.1:0-6098 GCA_035593865.1 Acidobacteriota bacterium | reverse complement strand
GGCTGTCTTCTTCGGATCGGACCTTGAACAGGTTTCGAGTCAGCTGGCTGCCCGTATTAGCGATATCAACCCTCGGCCTCGGACCATCCGGCTCGAGGTACGCGACGCCCCCTCACCGGACGTAAGCGATCTCGTGCGAACCCGAGCCCTTCTAGAAAAGGAATTCCGCCAGCGCGGTATCGAACTGGCGGACCGCCCCGAAGCCTTGACCGTCACGCTAAGCCTGAGCGAGAGCCTCAACAGCCGGTTACTCATCGCCGAGATCGAAGGTCCTGAGTTCTCGGACGTTTTCATCTTCCCGCTTGCAAAAGTCCCCATGGCGTCGCCACGCCTTAGACTTCAAGAATCCCTTCTTTACCGCCAGAACGCGCCTGCTCTCGATTTTGATCTTCAGAATGACCGGCTCTGGGTCCTGTCCCCTGGAAAAGTATCGCGATTCAAGAACGGAGAACAGGGGTGGAAAGAGGACGCGACCTGGTCACTTGATGGCGCTGGGCCGTTGCCTCGTGACCCGAGAGGAAGAATTCTCGTGACAGATTCGGAATTTCGCGTTTTCCTGCCTGGGTTCGAGTGCCGCGCGGGCACACAAGCTGGCAGCAGCGTCGAATGTCGAGCCGACGGCAACGGCTTTCCAACCGATCCCTCCGATCCCTCGTTGGGCAGCATACGGCTGAAGGCGGGGAGAAACTATTTCGATCAAGCAGGCAGACCTGGTGCGCCGGCTCCCGGACTAGCACCTTTTAGCGCCGCCGCCGTTTTGTCAAGTCCGGAAGGGCATGTCTGGGCAGTTACTGACCTTCTCGGGACCACCAGGCTTTACAATTCAGCCTTCGACGCCATTGGTCGGCTTGCGGATCGGTCCAGCGACCTCGTGGCCGTCCAGACTCTCGGCTGCGGCGGATGGTTCCTGGTCCTGACCGGTACTGAGGGTCAACAGGAGCTGCGACCTTTTCAATGGAATGGAAAGCGTGTGGTGGCGAGTAGCGAACGACTCAGGTTCGAGGGCATCGTTACCGCTCTCTGGCCTGATCGGGAGGGGCGGGCTCGTGTCGTAGTCCGAGATCTGAAGAGCGACACATATGCACTCTGGAGTGTGGCGCTGGCTTGCGCTGATTAGCTTCACAATAGGGAATATCAGTTTCGCGGCAGGCGGTCGTCCTGCATATGGCGGCGAACTGCGCGTCCAAACGAGCGGAAATCTTGCGCAGTTGCACCCGACTTCATCGATAGCCATGGACGTCAGCTCGTCAACGGGCCTGCGTTTGTTGCCGCTGGTTTTCGAGACCCTGGTAATGATTAATGATCAAGGCGAGCCGGAACCACTGCTGGCAGATTCCTGGACGGCGTCCGCAGATTTTCGTCACTGGAGCTTCTCTCTCAGGCCCAACATCCGATTTCATGACGGATCTCCTCTTGACTCCTCGGCTGTTCTCGATTGCCTGACCTCTCGCGAGAATCCTTTTATTGTCATGGAATACCGCGGCAGGATCATGATTGAGTCAGCCGACCCTCAACCTGAACTTCTGCAGGACCTGGCGAGACCCGAACGGGGTATTTTCAAGAACTCGCCTAACGGTGAAGCACAAGGCACCGGGCCCTTTCGCATAGCGGAATGGGAATCCGGACGAAGAGGAGTGCTGGTCGCCTTCGAGCAGCACTGGAAAGGCCGCCCCTTTCTTGATCGAATCCTGCTTGAAATGGACCAGGACACTCGCGACCAATGGATTGACCTGGAAATGGGACGGGCGGACTTGATCGAAATTCCGATCGAGAATGCTACCGCGGCTGCGCAGGCGGGGTACAGATTGCTCTCCTCCCGCCCTTTAGAGCTGATGGCCCTTTCCTTTGGTCCGGCCGTATCAACCCCGTCATATGCGCAAGACCTGGATTTCAGACGGGCTCTGGCCCTTGCTATAGACCGCGAAGCGATTCACCGTGTTCTTCTGCAGGGGCAGGGCGAGGCAACCGCTTCCCTCCTGCCTCAATGGATGACAGGCTTCAGTTTCCTGTTTTCCGACCTGCGCCATATTGACAGCCATATCGACAGCCTCGATTCTCCACAGTTACCTTTGTCTAACGAATTCCAGCTCTCGCTCGGTTACTCAACACGTGACCGGTTGGCACACTCGATCGCCAACCGGCTGGCGCTTGACCTCCGGTCGGCCGGGATTCGCCTTCGACCGTTACCACTGGCCTCGCCGTCCCGCGACTCTTATCTAGCCGACCTGATGCTTGTCCGTATTCAGATTGCTACCGTAAATCAGAAGCATGCCCTGCTGGATCTCGCCTCCAGGCTTTTTCTGCCAACGCCGCAAGCAACTGACTGGAACCAACCCGAGGCCGTGTTTAAGGCCGAACGTGAACTGTTGAAGGACTTTCGGGTGATTCCGCTGTTTCACCTCTCGTCGCATTACGCCGTCAGTAAGCGGGTTCGCTTTTATCGACCAGAAGACATTTTCCTGACCAACGCTTTGAATCTGGCCGATGTCTGGGTGGAGAACGTCCAATGAGCTTCAGGACACGGCTTCTTCTGATTATCGGAACCGCTGTCGTGGCGGCTTCAACTGCCGGCACATGGATTCTGCTTGTGACCACTACCCGGGCATTCGAACAACTCGACGAACAACGACGAGCGGCCCTGCTGCAGCAGTTTCGTCGCTCCTTCGAGATCCGGGGTGAGGAAATTGCCAAGCGCGTGCGAGCCATAGCGGAGGCGGATTCCAGCCGCCGGATGGTTATCGATATGGCGAAGCCAGGCGGGAACGCCGCTGCGTACGTCAATCATGCCCAAGAACTAGCCGCGCAGCACTCGCTTGATTTTCTTGAGATCGTCTCAGAAACGGGAACCATTATTTCGTCAGCCCAGTGGCCCGCCCGGTACGGCTACCCGCACCCGTTGGCCGATCGACTTCGCACCCTGGGCGATGAGCAGGTCTTTCTGAGCAAACAGGAATTGCCTGATGGACCCGCCATTGCGATTCTGACGGCCGTGCCGGTTCGAGCCGCAGGATCTGAACTGCACATCGTGGCAGGACAACGCCTGGATCGCCAATTCCTCTCCGCTCTCGCGCTTCCTCTCGGGATGCGGCTGTATCTTTATCCGAATTTCCAACCACGATTCTCGAAGGAACTGATGGTTGGCACAGAAGCGAAGCCGGATGACCCTGACCCTGACAGGCTTGCCCCAGTGGTCGAAACCGTTCTCGAGACGGGGCGGGAATATGGGACGGTGGTGTTCTCGTCCAGGGATGTTGCCGACTCGCAACGGGTGCAGGGAATCCCTTTGGAGGGACTCGATGGTGAATTGCTGGCCGTTGTAATGGTTGCCAGCAGCCGTCGTGAAATCACTCAGCTTCGACGTTTTATTGGAATAACCGGTCTCATGGCCGGGATTGGGGGCGTGCTGCTCGGATTGGGCGCCGGCTGGTGGGCAACACAGCGGGTTACAAAACCGATCCAAAAGCTTGCCGAAGGTGCCCGAAGAGTCACATTAGGCGACTGGGATACACGGGTTTACATCTATTCAAGAGATGAAATCGGGGATCTTGCAAAGGCATTTAATCGCATGACTGACCAGCTCCTCGAGCAAAGAGATCGCCTGGTGCAGGCTGAAAGGGTAGCCGCCTGGCGGGAAGTTGCTCGCCGGCTGGCCCATGAAATCAAGAACCCGCTGTTTCCACTCCAGATCACCACCGAGAACCTGCAGAGAGCGAAAGCCTGCCACCCCGATCAGTTTGACGAGGTATTCGAAGAGAGCACCCGCGCCATCCTGACCGAGTTGAACAGCTTAAAGACAATCGTCAGTAACTTCAGCGAGTTTGCCAGAATGCCGCCTCCCCGCCTCGAACCGGTCGATTTAAACGAGATAGTCACGGAAAAGGCAAAACTGTTTCAGTCCCAATTGCTATCACGAACTGAGAACCATATAGAACTGATCACGGAATTGCTAAACCGGCCGGCAATGGTTCAGGCTGATTCCGAGCAAATAGGGCGGCTCCTTCAAAATCTCCTCCTGAACGCCATTGACGCCATGCCCTCAGGCGGCAGGCTCACTGTAAGGACACGAGATCATGAAGCCGGGATACTGCTCGAGGTGGAGGATACCGGGGTCGGGCTGACCGAAGAGGAGCGTGAACGAGTCTTCACTCCCTACTACACAACCAAGCAGCACGGCACCGGGCTCGGACTTGCGATCGTACAATCGATCATCAGCGATCACCGTGGAAGGCTGAGCGTCGATAGCAAACCCGGGCAGGGAACGATTTTCAGGATATGGCTGACAGCCGCTAGCTGACGCTTAGGAGATTCGCGATTCTATGAAACCCGAGGAACTGAAACCTCACCTTTTGATCATCGATGATGACGTCAACACGCTTGCGTCCCTGGCGCGCGCCTTCCGAATGAGCGGCTACGAGGCGACCGTCGCGGACAGCGCGGCACGTGCGTTGGACCTAATAAAAGCCGATTCCTTCGACGTGATCCTTTCGGACGTCGTGATGCCAGGAAAAGACGGACTAAGTCTGCTTGCCGATCTAAAGCAACTGGGTGTGGCGACTCCGGTCATCATGATTTCCGGACAGGCGAGCGTCGAAATGGCCGTCAAAGCAACGCGGCTGGGCGCTGTTGATTTTCTCGAGAAGCCGCTCTCTACGGATAAGCTGCTGATTACCGTTCAAAATGCCCTGCGCCTGCGCACGCTTGAAGAGGAGAATCGCCAGTTGCGTCAACGCGTGGGGCGGCATGAGATCGTGTGGGCCAGCGAGGCGATGGGGCGCCTCATGGCCCAAGTCGACAAGGTCGCCGCCAGTAATACACGCGTCTGTATTCAAGGCGAGACAGGCACCGGCAAGGAATTGATTGCCCGGGCACTTCACGAGCGTAGCCCCCGCCGATCCGGGCCCTTCATCACCCTCAATTGCGCCGCAGTTCCCGCTGAACTGATCGAATCAGAACTGTTCGGGCACGAAAAAGGCTCTTTCACCGGGGCTGTTGGCCGGCATACCGGCAAGTTTGAGCAGGCGCATCGGGGCACTCTGTTTCTCGACGAAATTGGTGACATGCCCCTCGCTATGCAGGCCAAACTATTGAGGGTCCTGGAAGAGGGTGAAATCGAGCGGGTCGGTGGAGACCGGAAGATCCGTATCGATGTGCGTACCGTTGTGGCAACCCATCGCAATTTGCAGGAACTGGTCCGACGGGGCGGATTTCGGGAAGATCTCTATCACCGCATTTACGTGTTTCCTATCGTCATCCCTCCGCTCCGGGAACGAGTGGATGACATCCCGGTTCTGGCCGAGTACTTCAGCAAACAGGTCAGCGCCCAAAACGGCTGGAAACTCAAGGCGTTCACCCCGGAGGCCGTCGCCGAACTCAGGCGCTATTCGTGGCCGGGCAACGTCCGGGAACTTCGCAATGTAGTGGAGCGTCTGTTGCTACTCGCCGACTCGGAAGTCGATCGGGCGGCGGTCCAACTCGCGCTTCCCCGCGGACCGAGTGTTTCGTCGGCAACCTCGAGCCAGGGACCGCTGGCTGACCGAGTGCGTGCTTATGAGAAGGAAGTGATCGTTTCCGAGTTGAGAAGACAAAACTTCCAAATGACGGAAACGGCCCGGGCGCTTGACCTGGAACGTAGCCACCTGTACAAGAAGTGCCAGCAACTGGGGATCGACATCGAGTCCCTCAAGCAGGAATGGGCAGCACAGGGTTCACGAAACTATGAATTTTGAATAGCCTGCCGAGTTCCCGAACGTCGGCGTCAAATTGAACGTTCTCCTTTAAACGGGCCTCAGAAGCTTTGAAAAGCTCCCCTGTCATCCGGTAATCCGCGTTATCCGTCCTATCCGCGGGTATGCATCCCCACGGATAGAGCGGATAACACGGATTACGCGGATGACAGAGGGGATTTTTCACAGCTTCAGGAATTCATTTGAAAGCTGGCTTGTAGTAGAACCGTCGTGCACGGTTTCCGATCGACGTCAGAACTTCATAGGGGATTGTGCCCAGGCTCTGTGCAAGAGCAGCCGCCGAGATGGGGGATTCAGGATCGGCTTCCAGAAGCGTTACTTCGTCACCTTGGCTTACGCCCGGCACCTCAGTCA
>DAOTAI010000316.1:0-6111 GCA_035593865.1 Acidobacteriota bacterium | reverse complement strand
AACGACGAGCTGGCAGCCGAGTGCATAACGGCGGCGGAGGAGCTCTGGCAGGAGGAAAGAGAGCTTAGACGCGGCATTCGAGACAAAGTCATCGCCGCGGCACAGCTCTTGAAAACAACGCGAAAACCGGTGTATCGGCAGTTCTTCCTCGACAATCGCAAGCAGATCGTTGAAGGAATCCGATGGATGGCTTCCGCCGTCGGAGGTGTTTTGCCGCTCCTGAATGATTCGGCTTTTGCTGAAGAGGTCCGGAGTGCCGTGAAAGCCCAATTTGCCCAGGTAGAACAACAGCAGAAAGAGAATCCATTTGGTGTTCCTTATCGACCGCATATCTGGGGCGCCGGGTGGGGCATCCAGCAATTTGGAGTCGATCAGTATTTTCTGCACAAGGCCTTCCCGGATATCGTCAAACCGGATTACATGCTGAATGCACTTAATTTCGTTCTAGGAGTTCACCCCGGCAGGAATACAGCCTCATTCGCCTCCGGCGTCGGCGCCCGCTCCATGACGGCCGCCTACGGAGTAAACCGCGCCGACTGGTCTTACATACCGGGCGGTGTCGTTTCAGGGACGGCCTTGATTCGACCAGACTTCCCGGAATTAAAGGAATTCCCCTACCTGTGGCAGCAGGCGGAGTACGTGGTCGGAGGCGGCGCCTCCAATTTCATGTTCCTGGTGCTGGCCGCGGACAATCTGTTGAACGCGAAATAGCGGCCTGTAACTTTGTGTGATCCGCGGGTGCTGTTTACCGCGGACAGCACGGGTTACACGGGCAGGATGAGGGCGCCCTGGACAGGATTGACAATTTCAACCGTTGAGTGACACACTCGGATTTTAGGCACGTTTCACCTAACTACTGGAGGGCATTATGAGTGAGAACAGCGTCACCAGACGACAGTTCTTGAAAAGCACAGCTCAAACAGCCGCAGTTGGCGTAGCAGCAAGTGCGGCCATCAACCGCAATATCCTTGGGGCCAACGACCGCATTAACATCGCGGTTATTGGAATTCGCGCTCAAGGAGGCGCCCATATCCAGGGCTTTTTGCGGATTCCCAACGTTCGTGTGAAGACGCTGTGCGATATTGACGAAAACCTTTTCCCTCGGCGCGTACAGGCTATCCAGGAAAGGCACGGTTACGTGCCAACAACCGAATGGGACATGCGTCGCGTGTTTGATGACAAGGAAATCGATGCTGTTTCCATCGCTACGCCAAACCATTGGCACGCTCTGGCGACCATCTGGGCGGCGCTGGCCGGCAAGCACGTTTACGTGGAAAAGCCCTCCGCCTGGTCCGTTTGGGAAGGAAGGCAAATGGTGCACGCTGCGCGAGCCGGTAACGTGCTGGTTCAGGTAGGATTTCAGAACCGCTCGAGGAAGAACACCCGAGCCGCCATGGAATTCCTCCATAGCGGCAAGCTGGGCAAGATCTATATGGCTCGCGCGCTTTGCTTCAAGCCGCGTGGCGATATTGGACGTTATCCCGACGGTCCCATGGTAGAAGGCGAAAAGTTCGCCCTGACCAAGGATGGGCGACCGGACTTCTCCTTCACCCAGGCGTACCTGGAAAAGGTTCACTACGACATGTGGATCGGCCCGGCCAGAAAGCGTCCCTTCAACCGTAACCGATTCCACTACAACTGGCACTGGCAATGGGAGTATGGAAACGGAGACACCGGCAATCAGGGACCCCATCAGTTCGATATCGCTCGTTGGGGCCTCAACCGCGACGACTACCCGGTCAAAGTCCGCTCCTTCGGCGGCCTGTTTATCTTCGACGATTCACAACAGAATACGCCGAACACCCAGACTTCGATCTTCGAATACTCCGATGGGACGATCTTCGAATTCGCGACTCGAGGCTTGATTACCAATCCTGAGGGCAAGGTTACGATCGGCAACATCTTCTACGGCAGCGAGGGCTGGATGGAGATTGATTCCGAGGGCTCCTGGCAAACCTATTTTGGGCGAAAAGGGGAACCTGGGCCCAATTCCGAATCGATTAAGGAAGAGGAATCAAACGCGCTCGACACGGTGGGCACCGGAATGGGGGGTCACTTCGCGAATTTCATTACAGCTCTTCGATCCGGAAAACGGAGCGATCTCAATTGCGATATCGAGGTCGGACACCGCTCGACCGTCCTTCCCCTGATCGCAAATATCTCCTACCGCCTTGGACGTGAATTGACTTTCAACGGACTCAAGGAGGAGTTCGTGGGAGACGCCGAAGCAAACGCGTTGCTGCGCCGCGAGGTATATCGCGAGCCCTACGTGGTTCCAGATCTGTCGTAACCAGCAAGAAGCTGTGACTAAGAGGACGGAGGGGAGACGGCTCATTCCACTTCCCCTCCTCCTTCGCTTTTATACCTACCGGAAATGCCTGTCGGCGAAGTTCAAATACTGCTCCCAATCGTAAACCGTCAGGTCATGCCGCCCGCTTCGAATATGATAGCCGTTGGTTTTCGCCACGGGTTGGTTCACCGCAGGCATCTCCTTTATCCCGAGCCCGTCTGTCCCGAGCAGCCGATAAACTGGGTCGGCATTCACCAGCGATAGGAACTCACCTTTAGGGTCCGCCCAGAGATCTTCCTCGGCGCTCGCCACATAGACCGGACGAGGAGCGATCAAAGCGATCAGCATGTGCTGATCAACAGGCAACTTGTCTTCCGCATCGTTGTACTTCTTAAAGTTCTGGCAAAACCAGTGCGGGAAAGCCTCGTTGATGATCTTTACGGTCTCACCAAACCTCCGGCGGCTCAAGGCGGCGCCTCCACACCCTGAATTATTGGAAATTACCATCGCGAATCGCTGATCCTGGGCGCCAGCCCAAAGCGCCGTTTTTCCCAGCCGCGAATGACCGATAACAGCAACTCGCTTGGCATCGACCAGCTCGTCCGTCTCGAGGTAGTCCAAGGCACGCGAAAGTCCCCAGGCCCATGCTCCGATCGTACCCCATTCATCTGGATCAGGACGGGTCTGTCCCGGGCGGTAAAGCAGGGGGTGAACCCCGTTTTGAAAACCGTCATCAAAGTCCGGGTCTAAATCCCCGCAATAGACCGTCACCAAGCCGTATCCTCTCTCTACTATCTTCTCGACCGGCCATCGGCTCGCTGCCGAACCTCGGGTTTGGTTCCCCCGACTTGCCGACCTGCTGCGGGTTCGGTCCCGGGCCCATTGAGTTGAAATACGGATTCCGGGATCCGGGTGAATGCTCTCGTTCCCAGCGAATCCGAGTCCGAGAAAGGCGGGAACCGCTCCTTTTGCATCAGCCGGCAAAAACATCAAAAGGTCCATCCGCGGTCCGTTCTTGTCCGAGGTAAAGTAAAGCGTCACCTCCTTTCGGATGGCTTTACCGCCAAGTGCCGATTTGTCGGTATAAATCACCTCGGATGTCACTGGCAGCCGCTTTGTCGGAGTTTTGCCGTAAACGTGTTCTTCAAACAGACGCAGGATCTCGCCTCGCCTGTTCTCCCGCCACATCGCCGGGCTGGTCACCCGCTGGCCATCCGCCGTCACAAGGGGGTCGGGGAGAACATACTGCGGGACCTTGGACTCATCGTAGTTGACATCGGGCCGTTGCGCAGTCGCCATGCCGAAAATGAACAGCGTCAGACATGTGCGCAATAACATTTTGGCATTTATTCGCATGAGAGGAATTCAACCACAAATCAAGGACGGTGGATAAGCAGAATTACATCTATCTGCCTCCATCCCGATTCAGCGTCTTCGACTGTATAAATATTCTGCGGATTTTGCCCCGTAGTGCTGCGAAATTTAACACTCGTTCATTCGAGTCGCGTTTTTGTGCAGCTTAAAGATCCAGCGTGCAATGACGGCGATCAGCAACGCTTGGGCGGGTGCCGGCGGTTTTGGCATCCGGGTTGCGTTACCGGCTGGCAGGAGGTATGGCAGATGAAGCGAAGCCTATGGGCAATTGTCTTATTGTTGGCCATTTTCCTTGGTCTTAATTTCCAGGCAGTTGGTTCGGCGAAATACACGAAGGAAACCGGCAAGAACTGCAAGTTCTGTCACACGGCGGTTCCCAAGAAGGGTGCCGAAGATCCACTCCTGAACGAGGACGGCAAGAAGTTCCAGGAGAACGGCAACCAACTGACCGAAGAGCAGAAGGCAAAAGGCAAGGGGTAGAAAAGGCAAGGGATAAAGGGACAAAGGGTTAAGGGAAAAGCAATTTCCATTTGCCATTGTTCATTTCCCATTTTTCCATTCTCCTTCGGGTGGGACCCTCCCAAAGGAGGGCGATCGAGAGATTGATGAAATGGAAAATGGACAATGAACGGTGGAAAATGGCAAATTGCTTTTCCCTTTTACCCCTCTTTCCATTTACCCCTTTATCCCTGCAGCCTGCGGGTTTCGAATCCGGACGGCGTTCTACCCGGCCGGATTGAAACCTACCACTTGGCACCGAACGAGCCGTATCGGTGCAACTGGGCCTGCAAGGAGAGTGCACGCTGGGTGGAGAGTGGTGGGTTTCAATCCGCCTCCGAAAAGCGCGGTGCGGATTCGAAACCCACCCTGCGCAGGCCGATCCGGCGATTTTTGCAATCGGCTCTTCAGTTTCCATTCCATTTCATCAATCTCTCGATCGCCTCGGGAGGTCCCCTTCAGTAAGGAGAATGGAAAATGGAAAATGAACGATGAAAAATGGGAAATCGCTTTTCCCGTTACTCCCCTTTCCCGTTACCCCCGTAGTTTCAACCCTGTACCACCTTGACCCTTTACCCCTGTAGTTTCCTGCCCGTCGGTCGTAGAATAAAAAGCGATCCCGCCCAACTTTTCCTTACGGGAAGGAGACGCAACATGCCCACCTATATCGTCCTTGGACAATGGACCCAAAAAGGAATCGAAAACGTGAAACAGAGTTCTGACCGCCTCGACAAGGTAAAGCAGATGATCCAATCGCTTGGTGGCACGCTGAAAGGTTTTTACCTGACGATGGGTCAGTACGACTTCGCGGTGTTGATTGAAGCTCCCGACGACAAAACGCAGGCTCGGCTCACGCTTCAACTGGCCGCCTTCGGAAACGTCCGCACCGAGACTCTGAAAGCCTTTAATGAAAGCGAATTCAGAGAGATTGTCGCATCGCTCACCTAGGTGACGGTATTCAGCCGTTTGGCGACCATTCGAACGAAAGCACGCGGGGAAAAACGGACGGCAAACGCCAGCAAACGATTCTTGGCGCCCGGTATGACGAGCAAACGGCCCTGGCGGAACCCCTGATACCCGGTTCGCGCCACCGTCTCGACATCCATGACGCCGAAGCTGAAAAGCCACGACCGCTGCAGATCGGCCTGTGCCGCAAACTCGGTGGCCGTCGGTCCAGGCGCGAGGCAGGTGGTTCTTATCGGAGTTCCTTTAAGCTCTTCGGCCAGAGCCTCTGTGAAATGGAGCACATATGCCTTGGTCGCGTAATAGACGGCCATGCCGGGGCCCGGCTGAAAACCCGCGGTGGAGGCAACGTTAAGAATGCCGCCCCTGCCTCGTTCGAGCATTCCCGGAAGGAACAACCGGGTCAGATGAGTGAGGGCGGCGACATTCACCTGGATCATCTGCATTTGCCGTTCCAGGGACAGATCAGCGAAACGACCCTGCGCGCCGAAACCGGCATTATTGACGATTACATCAATCGGAACTCGGTCGTGAGCCAGTCTTTCAAAGATATCCTGGGGGGCTTCCGCCAGCCCCAAGTCGGCAGAAACCGTTCGGACCCCTACCGAGTAGCGGGCCTGGAGATCGCGAGCCAATTCATCCAGCCGATCCTGACGTCGGGCCAGCAAAACCAGATTCGCGCCATCCTTGGCAAACAGCTTGGCAAGTTCAGCGCCGATTCCTGAGGACGCACCGGTAATAAGAACCGTCTCGACAATTTGAGGCATGGCTTGAAAATATGAGGCCTCAAGGACCTTTGAAAACCGTCCAGCTCCTTGAGGCCGTTTACCTTTAAGGCACCTTTAAGCGACAACCACCTTCTGGGCAGCCGCGTCCCATTTCAAGTACTTGCGCTGGCGATAGGATTCAACGCCCATCATCGTCACGACCACACCCTGGTATCCGAGTTCGACGTCGCATTTGAGTTGATCGCCCTTCCGAATAGC
>DAOTAI010000315.1:0-6111 GCA_035593865.1 Acidobacteriota bacterium | reverse complement strand
CCATTGTCTGAGATTTTCAGGACTGCCCCTTCTGTTGGCGGCGAATGCGCTCCCGGACGCGTGCGACGCTTTCTTTGGCGTTCGCGCTTTGGGAACTGGCCTTCTGATAATGTTGCAGAGCTTTCTGGTAATTCTTGTTCTTTTCGTAAATGAAACCCAACCGCTCATGTGAGCGCCAGTTGCCGGGGTCCAGTCGGACGTTTTGCTGGAAGGCTTCTTCTGCTCCGGTCAGGTCGTCGGAAAAGAGGCGGGCTAAACCGAGATTGTACCAGGCATCCGCATCCTGCGGATGATTCGCAAGATGACCGCGCAGGAGAGTCGTGGCTTGCGCGTACTCCTTCCTCTCGATGGCGTTGACAGCACGCGCGTAGTCCATCTGCGCAAGATACTTCTTCGCTTCCGCGGAATCCCCGTTCAAGGCCAACGCCTGGCGGAGGAATCTTTCGGCTTCGGGGGCGTTACCTAACTGATAATAGGCGATCCCTAATTGCAGGCTGTCCTGGTAGTTGGCTCTCTGGATGGAATCTGCTTTCAATAAGGCAGCCGCCGCTTCCTGAAAATTGCCGAGATTGAAATGGGCGGCTCCTAGTGTCCTGTAAACCTGGTGTTGATCCTTAGGTGTACGTGCTAGTCTTTCAGCGCGCGTCAACGTAGCAATCGCATCAGAGTATCGGCCGCTGTTGTAATAAGCCAGGGCTAAGCCCTGGTAGGAAACAAATTGATTACTGTCGAGCTGAAGGGCCTTTTGGAAGGCGTTGGTCGCTTCGTTGTATTTCTTCAGCTTCAGGTAGCAGTCCCCCAGGATGCGCCATCCATCTTCGTATTTGGGATTGGCAGCTACCAGCTTCTCGAATTCGGGGGCGGCCTTGGCGTATTGCCCCTGTTTGTAATAGGAAACGCCTTTCTCAAAATCACCCTGGGCGAGCAAGGGACAAACGAATGCAACGGCTAGAACGACCGGTAACCAAACCCTGGTTATCATCTTCACTCCAAATACCCAAAGAATTGCCACCGTTCGACCTCGGTCTGCGTGGGAACCGAGATGTTCTGGACCTGCAATTGCCTCAAGACGTCGAAAACATCGATCATGGAGTAGTACGGTACGTCGGGGAGAGAGTGAATGATCACGGGCTTATCCGGCGCCTGCTTCATCTTCTGGTCAACATAACCCGCCAGCTGCTCAATCGTCATCGGAGTCCGATCCACTACGTACTGCCCCTCTCCTGTTATCTTGATGTGAATCGCCTCTTGAGGTTGCACGTTTCGCTGGGTGGGATCATCCTTCGGAAAAGCAAACTCCAGACCTCTTGTCGAGCTGTATACCGCGGTCAGCATGAAAAAGATGATGAGCAGGAAGGCAATGTCGGCCATCGATGCGGTCGGCACGTCGGCGTTTGTCCGGTAACGGTGTATTCTCATATCAATTTCTCCGGCCCGCTTTCTGCTCGGTCAACAGCCCGATGTTCTTCGCGCCATTGCGACGCAACTGATCGAGAACGGCGTCGACACTCGCATAACGCACGGCTCGATCAGCTTTGATAACGAACTGTTTATCAGGCATTGCGCTAACGAGACTCTGAATGTGCGGCGCCAACTCTTCCGGCGAATTGACATCGAATCCGGGATTGTCGCCGTCGGAAAAAACGATCTCGTTTTGAACCGTGATTGCTACGATGGCGGCGTTTTGCTCGACTTCGGCTCGCTCCACCGATTCAGGCAAATCGACACTCGTTTTGACTGGCGAGAACGACGTGGTCAGCATGAAGAAAATGATCAACAGAAACGCAATATCCGCCATCGAAGCTGTTGGAACGGAGGCGATAATTTTCGTGTGCCGACGTATCTTCATATCGCTCGTTTCTTTTGCTCGAGTGCTTCATCGGCCCGCGCCTCGCTGAAGGTTTCGAGCAATACGGCCGCACTAGTTTCCATACTCACTGTGAAATGGTTAACCCGACTGGTGAAGTGGTTGAAAGCGTACTGCACCGGAAGCGCGATCATCAAACCGGCCGCAGTTGTAATCAGGGCCTCCGAAATACCTGCCGCGACTGCCTTCGGATTGCCCAAACCTACCTCGGCCAACGCTTCAAACGATCCAATCATACCGGTGACGGTTCCCAGAAATCCGAACAGGGGAGCGAGGTTCGCCACCGTCGCTAGGATCCAGAGATTTCGTTCCAGTCGGGAAACTTCGTGCAGCGCAACAACCTCCATCGCGCGCTCGATTTCCTCCGCTGAGCGGTCGTACCGCAAGAGTCCGGCCTTTAGCGTAGCGGCAACAGGATGGGTATAAGATTCTGTGATCTCTATTGCGCGGCGCAGGTCACCAGCGAGCAACGCCTCACGCACGGTCGAGAAGATCTCTGCCGCTTCTCCCTTAATCCGGTAATAGGATATGGCGCGCTCTATGATGAAAATCAACCCCAGCACGGACAGGATGAGCAGGGGCCACATGATAGGCCCGCCCTGCCTAAAATACGTCCAGACTTGTCCTAAAGCTAGCAGCACTCGTTTGTCCTCCGCTCTATCATTATGTCTTTATTTAGACTGCTGTTCTCGTTTAAGATTTCAAAAGTCCCATATTAATCTCTGACGAGCTTGTGCGTCAAACAAGAGAGGGATCGCATCGGCAGGGACGCCTCGCACTAACTTCAACGACGACAACAACATAACGATTGTAGCCTCTCTTCGGTTGGGCTCCTCCTTGGCCTGAGAAGCCGGTCGGAGATCTTCAGCGAACACTATAGAACTTTGGCGGAGAGTGCTGCGGGGCCGAGGGCGGCTGGTTCAGGTGTCAGGGTACGCGGATTTTCAGACGCTTGAGCTTTTCGTTGAGAGTTGTGGCGTTAACGCGAAGTAGATCGGCAGCTTTTTTCTGGTTCCAGGACGTTTTCTCCAGGGCGGCGACGATCAGGTTCCGCTCGTACTCCTGCATCAAATCCTTCAGAGCCCCGCTATGATTTGGGGCCGAAAGCCGTCCCAAACCAACGGAACTGGAATGAAGCAGGTCCCGCGGAAGAAGATCTCGCGTGATGGTCCCGTCCGGTGGTGCAAGAACAACCGCCCTCTCCACTACGTTTTCAAGCTCGCGCACATTCCCCGGCCAGTCATATTCGATCAGGGTGCGTAAGCTATCCTGGTCAAAGCGGCATAGCGGCCGGGAGTTCTCGCTTGAGAACTTGGCTGTGAAATGTTCGACCAGCAAAGGGACATCTTCCTTGCGATCCCGGAGCGCGGGGAGGTTCAGTGTAATTACATTCAGCCGGTAGTAGAGATCGTCCCGGAATTGGCCTCGTTCGACGGCTTGCTTCAAGTCAATGTTTGTAGCCGCCACAATCCTCACATCGACTTTGATATTCTCCAGGCCTCCCACCCGCCGGAATTCACGCTCCTGGATCACGCGTAACAGCTTGGCCTGAGTCTCCGGGGGAATCGTTCCCACCTCGTCAAGGAAAATCGTCCCCCCGTTGGCGATTTCAAACAATCCTTTCTTCGTCGCCGTGGCTCCGGTGAAGGCACCCTTGACATGGCCGAACAACTCACTCTCCAATAGCTCAGAAGGAATGGTTCCGCTGTTGACCGCGACGAACGGGCCGTTCGCCCGGTTGCTGCAGTTGTGGAGAGCTTTTGCAACCAGTTCCTTTCCAGTTCCGCTTTCGCCGGTTATCAGAACCGTACTCCGCGTCGGGCCAACTTGGCCGATCAGTTCAAAGACCCGACGCATCTGTTCACTCTTGCCTACTATGTTGTGGAAGGAGAACTGGTCTCGGAAGTTCTTCTTGAGCTGGCGGTTTTCGGCCTCAAGATTCCGCTTGGTAACACCGTTGCGAACAGCGAGTAGAAGTTCGTCGTTCTTGAACGGTTTGGTCAGGAAATCGAATGCGCCTCCGCGAGTGGCCTTCACAGCGCTTTCGATCGATCCATAAGCGGTGATTATGATGACTACGGCATCGGGATCAATCTGGAGGATCTCAGGCAAAAGCAGGAGTCCGTTTTTCTCGGGCAGCATGAGATCCAGCAGGATGACGTCATAGACCCCGTTGGAGAGACATTCCAAGCCCTCACTGGGTGTAGAGGCCAGGGTGACGGAATATCCCTCCTGCTCAAGCAGCCGGGACATGACATCACGCATTACCTCCTCATCATCGATGACAAGAACTGAGGGCTGCGGCATAGTCAAGGATTCTGAGGCTTCGGACTCAAAACCTTCGCTCCAGGACTCCAGGTTCTGACGAGCGGAACCAGTCGCGTCCGAGGTAGCGGCGGCTCCTCGAGGATTCAGAACCCGGGAGTTGGAAAACTCCTTAATTCACGCGTCTCAAAGGCAGCTGTAAAGTAAACGTAGTTCCTTTTCCGGGCTGGCTTTCGACGCTTATCTGTCCTGAATGCTCTTGGATTATACCATAGCTGACAGAAAGCCCGAGCCCGGTCCCTTTGCCGACATCTTTAGTAGTAAAGAAGGGATCATAGATGCGCTTGACGTCTTCGGGTGCAATGCCCTGGCCGGTATCGTGAACCTCGATGACGAGCCGAGAATCCTGCCGATAGCTCCGTACAGTCAGCTGTCCACCGTCCGGCATGGCGTCTTTGGCGTTGAGGAACAGATTCATGAACACTTGCTGCAGCCGCCCACTATTGCCCAGAGTAGTCGGCAAGGCCGGGTCAAGATCCAGATTCACATCTATGCGGTTCTTCTTGAACTGGTGTTCGACCAGCGACAATGCTTCGACCATTAGCGAGTTCACATTGACTGTCTGCAGTTCGGCGTCGCTGACCCTGGCAAACCGCAACAGATTGTTAATGATGTTTGACGCCCGGAAGCTCTGATGCTCGATCTTCTTGAGCAGCTCCTGCTGGCTGCTCCCCTCCTCCGCCTCTTTCAGCAGCATCTGAGCATAGCTGGAAATCCCGGCTAGAGGAGTATTGACCTCATGAGCCACACCCGCAGCGAAAAGTCCGATTGAGCTGAGCTTCTCGGCCTGAAGAAGCTGGTTTTCAAGCCGAACTTTCTCCGTGACATCATCGAACAAAAGTAGCGTACCGGTGTTAATACCCTCCGCCAGGAAAAAGGGCGCCAGCGAGATGTTGACCAGGCGAGTGCTCTGGTCCCTCGCAACCATAGAGATCTTGCGCAAATGAGCCGTCTCGTAAGTCGTCCAATCTGACCCAAGGACACTCCTGACGGCCCTCACCAGATCGGCTTGAAGCACGTCACTTAGTTTCTGCCCGACAGCCTTTTCCCTCTTGATGCCAGTCATGGCCTCAAGGGCATTATTCCAAACCGTAATTTCGCCCTCGGGATTCACAACCGCCACCCCCGCCACCAGACTTTCGATGACGTTTTCGCTGTACTGCTTCAAATGTTCCAGTTCTGTGGCCTTCGCCTGCAAGGACCGGTACAGAAGAGCGTTGTCAATCGCAATGGCTGCGTAATTGGCAAGTCCGGCGACGAGATCCAGATCCTCCGTGCTCAGGGGATGCCCGTCAGATTTCGCCCCAAACGCAATGAATCCCAACACCCTGCCGTGGACGCGCATCGGCTGCACATAGTGAAGCCGCAACGCTTCCAACTCCCTCCTAAGCTCATTGATCGCCTCATTTGGCGGGCAGACAAAGACAGGGTTCAGTTCTCGGTCAAAGTCGACAAAGGCACAGTCAGGCACGTGCAGCACGGTTTGAACGTTTGAGTGTCCCTCCGGACCAATTCGTCGGAACCGCTGCGGAGTTACCTGGTCCCTCAGATAAACCTGAACATTCGGTAAATCCAGACTGACGCTGATGCGGTTGCAGATCTTTTCGACAAGTCGTCCCAGGTCAATCTCCGATGTCAGCGTACGCCCGAATTCAGACATTGATTGTCGGTAGTCATAACCTTCTTTATAGAAGAACCGATCAATCTGCTCCTGAATCCGGTTCTTAATTGGCGCAAAGAGTAAGGCTACGAGCAATGCACAGACGGCGAACAGGAAGAATCCCGACTCCGGCGATAAAGTGGCGGCGGCACGCCCCAGCAGGAGCGCAACCAGCATGTAGAGGCCAAGAAGAGCCGAACTAGCCAACACGTACGAGGCGCCGCGCTTCGCGATAAGGTCCACATCCATGAGGCGAAAC
>DAOTAI010000314.1:0-6116 GCA_035593865.1 Acidobacteriota bacterium | reverse complement strand
GCCCCCTGGAGGAAGAGACAGAGGCCACCCACGGCCTTTTCGACCTCGACCCGGGCCGGCCCGGGATAATCGGGAGTGATCAGATCGTTCTGCCATCCGACCAGGGTCGGGTGACACGAGTAATGGAGCAAAGTCGCGACAGTGTCCTGAGCGGCGGTGACCAACCTCACCACACGCACCGTGTGATCGACAGGGCCGTGCTCGTTTCTGCCTACCACTATCCGGCCTTCGGCAGTGCGGGCACGCCGATTGACGGAGATCGGACTGTAACCTTCTCCGAAAAGTGCCCTGACTGGCCTGAGAGACCGCATAGCCAGCTCGACAGCGTCCGCGAGCCGGCCAGGAAGATCCGCCATGTAGCAATGCAGCTTGTCTAGACCTTCTGTTGCCAACTCCGAACGGAAATAATTAGGACCGGAGTGAGTGTGAGTCGAACAAATCCGAATGCACCCCGGTGAAAGTCTGCTTCTCGAGGCAATCTCGGCCACCATGAGTTTGATCTGCTCATCGTTAAAGCCGATCAAATCCAAATCGATTATCGCCGCGGCAACCTGTCCCTGCCTGAGAACCAGCGCCGTCGAATACAGCGGCATGTCAATACCGGCCGCCACCTGGTGCGCCTGGGCGCCCCAGCCCGCATGAGGGATGCCGGGAGGCGGGGATATTTCCACCCGGGCTGCGCCGGCTAGAAGAGGAGGAACTCTCATACTACTTTTTTGTCCTGTAATCTCTATTTCCTTTTCCGTCGGGTTCGGCATTCTATGGGCCTGACAGGTAGCCGTCAACCACGCCGGTCGCATTTCATGGAACCGCTTACACGAGCCAATGACCTACTCGAACAGTCGAACTACAGCCTCTGCCAGCTCAACGCTGCTCGGCTCGACCACGATAAACAGGCGGTTCCTATCGAGAACCTCAAGCGCCCGCAGTTCATCCAACAGCTCGGTTTCCCGGCAGTTGAGCAAAGGCCACAGCTGCACCGTTTTGCCGGCCTGCTGGATCTGCTGCAGCAGCGGGATCCAGTGGCTCACCGGGGCCGCGCCCGCTCCTGGTATCCACTGAATGCACTGCAAGTTCGACTCCTCAAGAATCCTGGGCAGGTGCCTTATCGCACCCGGACCGTCCAGATGGTAGATGGAATAGTCAACATGCTCGCAGCATTCACTGAGATCGTCGCCGCAAAACTCCTCGAACATCGCGGGACTGATCATACATGTGAAATCGTTATGGCCGATGCACAGAAAGCGCTTAGCGCTCCATCCCATGGTCCAGTTCGAGCTCCCCTGCCCATACGGCTCGATAACACGCGCAACCTCGTCGACCACTTCTTTCCATAGCTGCGTCATCCTCTTCATCGCGCGTTTAACGGCCTCCGGGTGGTCTATCAGGTCGAGACTCAACCGCTCTGCTCCACGAATGGCCCTGAGTGCGTCAATCCCTGCGTGCAGATCCGGATAAGCCGTGATCCATTTGTCGCGGCCACACTCCGCCGACCGTCGCGTGAGATCCAGAAACAACCTCCACCATCGGTTGTCCTCGCATATTTCAAATTCAGGCTTAGGTTCCCAGTCGGTCAGGAAAGGCGTCGCCCAGGAGGTGTTCAGCTCACGCGGTCTTAAATCCAGATCCGCACCCAACCAACCCGCAAACTGATCGGGTCCCAGCCAAGGGATGTAAACGGGAAGCGCGTCGGCCAAGAACAACGTCCGCGACAGGCGATTATCAGCCGCCGCAATCGCGTATTCCGGGTCGGTCCAGAGATCTTCTTCGCGCTCAGGTTCCGGTATCTTCGGGCCCGGTTTGGCGTTAGGCACCGATACCCACAGGAGCGGACCACGGTTGAGCTGCCCGCCCCAGAACTCCTCATTGCGCGCAATGGCCCTCGCCAGTTGCTTCTCTCCGATCCAAGGAGTACGCATGAAATACCTCATTCATCCCCGTTTTTCGGTTGACACCCGGCCCCACGTGGTGCATAACAGCAGAGAGTAAACGGTTACATTGAATGAGTCAAGCGTGATTTTCGCGCTTTACAGTGCCGGAGGATATGCAGTGAGCGATCTTTACACCCACAATCGAAACTGGGGAGCGCGGCTTCGCGAGTTTCAGTACAACGGTTACCGAATGATATCGCTGGAGAACCGGCTCCTGCGAATCGTGGTGGCGGTTGACAAGGGAACCGATATCGTCGAGTTCCTGTACAAGCCGCTGGACATCGATTTCATGTGGCATAGCTTTGTGGGACTACGCGGCTTTACAAACGCAGTCTTGAGCAAGGCGAACCCAGCAGGCGATTTCCTCGACTACTACCCGGGCGGCTGGCAGGAACTGTTCCCGAGCGCGGGAGATGATTGCGTTTACCGAGGCGCCCCGCTTGGCATTCACGGGGAAGTCTGCCTTTTACCCTGGTCATACCGGATTGAAAAGGATGACCCGGAGGAGATCAGCGTCACCTTTTCAGTTCGGACTCTTCGCACCCCCTTCAGCCTTCAAAAACGCTTGACTCTGGGAGCTGACTCGGGAGTTCTCATAATCGAAGAAGAGGTCAAAAACGAATCGGGAGAAACCGTAGACTTCATGTGGGGTCACCATCCGGCTTTTGGCGCCCCGTTTCTCGATGAGTCATGCCGCATTTTCCTGCCAGCCTGTACTATCGTCACTCCGGACGAGTACACCTCGCCGTCAAGCCGATTGGAAAAGCGGCAACGCTCTCCCTGGCCCTTTGTGAAGGGCCGCGACGGAAGCGTCATCGATTTGTCCAGGATTCCAGGAACAGAGGCAGCCAGCCACGACATGGCCTACATGGAGGAGCTTTCCGAAGGCTGGTACGCCATAATCAGTGCCAGACAAGGCGTGGGATTTGGATTGGCGTGGGATCCTAGCCTTTTTTCGTGCGTCTGGTTCTGGCAACTGTACCGAGGCGGCATCGGTTACCCGTGGTACCGCTCGAACTACGTCGCCGCCCTTGAACCCGTCTCCTCACGTCTTTCCCCACTGGACAAAGCCATCGAGGCCGGCGCTCAGCTGCGACTCGAGCCAGGCGCTGAGAGGAAGACCCGGCTCATCGCGGTGGCCTTCGCCAAGCAATCTGAAGTCATTGGAATAGATCCCCAAACCGGCAAAGTATTCTGAAAGGAGAGACTATCATGCCCATGGAAGACAAAGACTGGAACCGCAGGGATTTCTTGAAGGCGGCCGGGGCGATCGCCGCGTTCCCCACAACGCTCCACGCGTCGGCTTCCAAGCCCTTCTTCCCGGTCAGGGAGGCCATCATTTGCCCTACGGGGCGCACTGAGCAGTACACGGAGTTTGCCTGGACGAATTTCGAAACCTGGCCAGAAGACCGGATCAGACGATACCCTGCTTTTCTTAAGACCTGTGGCTTCAACTCTATCCAGTTGACCGAAATCCGAGGCTACACCGCCAGCCGGAAAACGCAGGATTTGCCCAA
Source organism: Acidobacteriota bacterium (assembly GCA_035593865.1). Classification (GTDB taxonomy): domain Bacteria; phylum Acidobacteriota; class UBA6911; order RPQK01; family RPQK01; genus RPQK01. The sequence continues at coordinate 2,668 of DAOTAI010000314.1, read as the reverse complement.
CGTAGCCCGCGTCATTCGAATTCTCGCCGAAGAGGCGCGACGGCAGAAAATGTCCGTCTCGCAATTCATCTGGGGTTACTGCCTTTTCCAAGAAGGAGAGAGCCTGTGCTGGAATGACAAGCGCGAACGAAGGTGGATGGAAAACGAGTTCGCCCGACTGGCGAAGACCTATGCCAGTCTAGTCGATCACATTGTTCTTCACTTCTCTGACCCGGAAGGGTGCAATCGAAACGGATGCGATGCTTACAAAACACCCCAGGAAGTCTCGCACGCCATCTGGGCCGCCTATCGCAAGGTCAATCCTCGGGTGCGCGCCACCCTGAGCACCTGGGCCAACCGGTCCTTTTTCGACGGTCATCCCGCTATGGGAAGGCTCTTGGACGAGACTTTTTCGTCCAAGGAACTCGGGATTGCTCTGCACCGCTGGTACGACGCCGAAAAGGTACGCCTGATCAGAGACGCTGGTCGTAAGGTGGGAATCTGGTCCTGGTATATCGCCGACTACGAGATGGCTACCGACTGCAGCTTCTGCATGAAACTCCTCGACAAGTATTTTTCGTCTCTTCCCCATGACGCGGGGCAGTATGTCGACTGGATCTCGATGGAGCGGTGCTGGCACGGCATGCCTTCTGACATCAACCTGTGGGTTGCCGGGCAGAAACTGGTTAACCCCTACAGAAAACTGGAGGAAATAGAGGAAGAGTTCTGCACGGCCGTGTTTGGGAAGGCCGGACCCGCCGTCTTGCGCGCTTTCCAAGCCTGCGAGGAAGGACAGGTCGACCAACGCATCTATGGCGTCTTCATCCCGGAGACTGATCGCTATCCGGCCCTGACCTCCAGCCTGGAGTTCGAGAAGAAGGGACAAGACGCGCTGCGTGAGATTAAGGGCTTGCGCCGTTCGTTTTCGCCAGATATTCCGCTCGTCACAAGGCCCGAGGCCATGGTCGCCTTTCTCGAGAACCGGCTGACGTTGCTGCTGTCGTACGGCCAGGCTGTTCGAACCGGCAGCAGGGAGATAGCACCGGTCGATACCGATCCACTCTATTGGGCGCTCCAGCACAAGCTGGCAAACAAGAAGGCCTAAGGTTTTAATTCAATGCCTGATTCCCGAAAACCTTCCTCGCGTTTAGTTTGGCTCAGGCTCAAAAGGAGGTGAAACTGGTGTTAACTCGACGGAATTTCCTGATGACGACCGGCGCCGCTGTGACCGCTTGGCCTGTGATCGGTGCGCAATCCCCGTCGACTGCTCCGTCCCTCACAGCCTCTGCTGCAGGCTCTGTTCCCTTCCCTGTAGATCACGTCTGCGTGCGGGGATGGATCGGGGAGCGAATCGATCGTGCTTACGCAGCCATGGACAACCTCGCGGAAAACACTTGGTGGAACGTCGCCGAGCAGTGGGGATACACGTTGCCTGCCATCTGGCTCCGCAACGTGATCCTCTTTTCCCGGTACGGTCAAACCCGTCACCCGTTATTCGAGGAGACCAGGAGTCGACTGATCGATGTTGCGACCCGTCGTGAGTATGAGATCGATTACGCAAAACAAAAGGCGGGAATTTACCTCGACGGAGAGGTTATCACCGGCCTGCTGGCCTGTTACGACGCCTATCGGGACCAGGCAGCCCTGGAAGCCGCTGCGATCAAGGGACGGTTCATTGTGCAGAACCACCATAAAACGACGCATTACTACAAGGGTATCGCAATCGAGCGGCTAGTAAGGCTCAGCCAGAGGACCGGCGACCCACAGTTTCAGCAAACCGCGGTGACCTTCGCCGACGAGTTGAAGACCGACTTCCTGCAAACCGAGGTAGGTGTTCACGGTGCTGCCGCATCGATGATCTTCGACTCCTATCTCGTCCTCTACGAGGAGGTCGGCGAGCAACGTTATCTCGATTGGGCGATGACGGGATGGCAGGCAATTCGCGAACGTATGTCGGTTACCGGTGGAATAGGGGAAGTTCTGCATTTCAACCGACCGCCTGAAGAGAGCGACCTGCACACCGAGACCTGCCAAACCGCTTGGTGGATGATCCTGAATCTTCACCTGTGGCGCCTGACGGGGAACACGACTTATCTCGACCTGGCCGAACGGATCCTGCTCAACGAGCTGCTATCACAGCAGTTACACCGGGGAGAAGGCGCGGGCTTCTGCGCACTGGGAGACATCGACCAGGGCTTTAGAGGAGATCACAATTACTTCTGCTGCGACGGCGAGGGCACTTTCGCCCTCCTGAACCTGATCGAAAACATCTACACTCGTGACCTCGAAGCGCGCCGCCTGGATGTGAATCTTTTCGTCAACTCCTCCGTCCAGATCCGTACCCGGGATTCCGGGATGGTGACCGTCGAACAGACCACCGAATACCCGTACAAGGGCTTGGTTACACTGAAGTTCTCAACCGGGGCGCCAGTCGAGCTCGAACTCCGTCTGCGTATCCCATCAGGTGCGGCTTTGGGCCCGGTATCGGTCGGGGGCAAGGCGCTCGAAGTCAGGGAGAAGGACTCCCTGTTGACGGTAAGACGCCGGTGGCAAAATGGCGACAGGCTCGAGGTGATGTTCGCCCTTCCCGTGCGCATCGAGGCCGACTGTTCCGGCCGTGGCCCTGCGGCGGTAAGCGTGAAACTGCAGGACAGGCAAGTCCAGGCCAAGCGTATCGCGGTTCTCAACG
>DAOTAI010000313.1:0-6129 GCA_035593865.1 Acidobacteriota bacterium | reverse complement strand
ACGGGAACAGATACGACGTCGCAGGGTTATATCGCGTGTCGTTTTCGCAGGTAAGGTATCTTTGGCCGCTTTAAAGGCTCATTATCTTGCGGCCGGAGTCTTCCTTGTCGGGAGCCGGCACGAAGGATTTTGCGTGCCTTTGGTGGAAGCGATGCGCCTGCGCGTTCCGGTCGTGGGATTCGGTTGTCCGGCGGTGCGGGAGACATTGGGGGATGCCGGACTGCTCTGGGAGACAGAGGATCCGATCCTGCTGGCCGCGTCAATTCACCGTGTAGCCTCCGATCAGTGGCTGACTCAGCGGCTGACAGAGGCCGGGTTTAACAGGTACGCGTCCCGGTTTTCGGACAACCGAATTCAGGAATGCTTTTTGGAATCGTTGCAAGGTCTGCTGTGAGACGGGATCTCTTTAAGCGCTTCCGCTATCGCTAATTGCCGATCTTTGTCCCCCAATTGCCTCTTTCTGCTCGGTCATTCGTTTATAGTCTTTCAGTACTTCCTTTACCCCTCCGTCGCTGACAATCGTGCCCTTCCAGAGGAGGCAGGCACGGTCACACAGCAGATTGGCGCCCTCTTTGGCGTGAGACACCAGGATCAAGGTCTTCCCTTTTTTGCGGAACCCGATCATTTTCTCCATGCATTTCTTCTGGAACCTGGCATCGCCAACCGAAAACACCTCGTCCAAAAGAAGGATGTCAGCTTCCAGGTGCACCGAAACTGAAAAACCCAGACGCGCAACCATTCCGGTTGAGTAGTTCTTGACCGGCATGTCGATAAAGTGGCCCAGCTCCGCGAAATCGACGATCTGATCGTAAATCGCCCGCACATCGGATCTGGACCAGCCAAAGAGCGAGGCGTTCAGATAAATGTTTTCTTTGCCGGTCAGTTCGTGATGAAAACCAAGGCCGATCCCGGCTATCGGCGCCACTCGCCCCCGAATCTTGATCAGTCCCCTGTCCGGTCTTAACGTTCGGGCAAGCAGGTAAAGCAGCGTGCTCTTGCCGGCACCGTTTGGTCCGACCAGCGCGACGGCTTCGCCTGCCCTGACGTGTAGATTAACGCCCTTCAACGCCCAGAATTCCTCTTGCTTTTCCCGGTAGCGCTTTTGAAAAAGTCCGAGGAACTTGATTTTCAGCGAGTAACTGGAGTTGTGCCGTATCAGGAACCGCTTCCACAAATCATCGACCTGGATCGCCGGCTGATCGGTTCGGGTGCCTTCATTCCCTTGGCTTTCTTGTGCTGTTGCTACTCCCACAGACAACTCACACCTCCTCGGCAAAACGAGGCGACAGGTAGCTGAAAAGCACGACACCCGCTCCCAAAGAAACCGCCGCAAACCCGATCGCCAACGCCCACCAGTGCGCCTGCGGCCAGGCATGGTCGTACAGCATAGCCCGGTAAATGACCACGTAGGAGGTCATCGGGTTCAGCTGAAAGTACGGGATGGTTTTCGGCGGAACCGAGCTGAGCGGATAGATGATAGGCGTCAGCCAGAACATCAGGCGAAGCACGATCTGCACCAGGTGCTGCAGATCACGCAGAAAGACCGTCGCCGCTGAGATCAGGGCTGCAATGCCCACCACGAAAGCGAACTGAAGCAACAGCGCGACCGGATAAAGCAATTGACCCCACCAGAACGAGCCGCCCAGGACCAGATAAATCAGCATAAAAGCGACAAACGCCAAGATCAGCTGGATTAATTCGAACACCACCAGGGAAGCCGGAAGTATGATCTTCGGAAAATCGACCTTTCTGATTAACTCGCGATCTTCGATGATCGCACGAGTCGCGGATGACGTCGCGGTCGAGAAGAATTCCCAGTGAATAACACCCGCCACCAGAAACAGCGCGTAGTTCTCAACCGGGAAGCGCATCACGTAACTGAAGACGATTGTGTAAACCAGGACCATCGAGAGGGGGTTGAGCAAGGACCACAGGAAGCCAAGAGCGGAGCCTCGATACTTCAACTTCAGTTGCTTGGCCACCAGGTTTTGAACCAAGGGCCAATAACGGAGGGTGCTATACAAGTTTCGGGCCAGGTCCAAACCCCGGTCGCCTGCCCGAATCTCGTAAATCGGAACCGCCTGCGCGGCGTCTGGTTTCATGTAAACACCTTCCCTTTGAACAAGAGGCTTCTCATTGTACTCGCTCGCCTGCTGGTTCGCACAAGGTATGTCAATCCGCTTTCAGGCGAGTGGTGAGATCGAAGATTTGGCTGGAATTGTCCGCCAGCCATCCACCGGCCTTCAAGGCAGAACTTGATCGGAAGGCGAATTGCGCTATTGTGCTTGTGAAATAGTGGAGTCCGAGGCTGCGAACTGGGCGGCGAAGGCATCGATTTCATCCGTGCGACCCAACACGCGCAATCGGTCTTCCGGCTGAAGAATCGTGTCGGCCGGCGGATTCACCAATGACTCCCCGGGCGTTCGTCTGATTGCCACGACCGTAATGCCATACGTCTCGCGTAGCTTCATCTCTCGAATGGAACGCCCTACGAACGCGTTGTTGCCCAAGACGACTTCCCGCACCTCTGGAACCGATTGGGGCCGAATAGCAGGACGTCGCTGCACAGAATCCATGGCATCCCGGAAGCTCTTCAGGTATCCCCTGATCTGCCAGTCGGGCAGCATAAGATAGTGGCCGCAGGCATGCCGGATTATGGTCGCGGCCGCTTCAGTTTCGGGTTGAATGACCTCCGTCGCTCCCGCCTGGATCAGGAACTCGTAGTCTTCCCGGCGGTCCGCCCTCGCAATGATCGGGAGATTCGGCTTGATCCTTCTCGCGGCATCAATCCCCATCCGGGCGCGATCCCGGTCCGGGACTGTCAGAATCAGCAAGGCAGCATCGTTGATTCCGGCGCGTTCGAGAACACTCGTGTGAGAGCAATCCCCAAAAACCGCCAGAATGCCTCGCGTCCGAATTGACCCAACAATATCGGGGTTCATCTCGATCACCGAATATCTGACCCCAAATGTGTCAAAAGCAGATCCGATGCCGCTGCCAATCCGACCGAATCCGCCAATAATCACGTGATCGCGCAGCTCATCGCCGCGTTCCCCTCCCTGGGTCAGCGCCGATATCTGCCTGTTGACGCGCATCCGATCGCGTGTGGCAAAAACCCAGCGCACCAGGCCGGCGTTGAGAAGTATGGTTACGAGGGAGGCAGCCAGAATGGCGTTGTAAATTGCGCTGTCTAAAAGTCCGACGTTTCGCGCCACTTGTGCCAGGACGTATGAAAATTCACCGATCTGAGTGAGGCCAATTGCGACCGGAACTGCTATTGACAACGGGTATAGGAATAAGCGGACAACGCCGGTCCAGACCACAAACTTTCCCACTACGATGAGAAGAATGATAATAGCCAGGATAGGGAGGTTGGAGAACAGTGTCTTAGGATCGATTAACAGGCCCATGCTGACGAAAAACACGGCCACAAACGCGTCTCTAACAGGAAACAGTTGGCCGACGGCTTCATGAGCGTATCCCGATTCGCTAATGATCAGGCCTGCTGCGAACGCCCCAAGCGCCAATGAAAGACCGATAGCGCTGGTCAGGGCGGCAGTCCCCAGACAAATAGCCAATACAACCAGAAAGAAAAGCTCCCGACTCTGGGTTCGGGCGACTCGAGTCAGGAGAGGGGGGATAATTTTCGCTGCGAAAAACAATGCCGGGGCCAGGATCAGGGCAGCGCGACCCAAATTCTCCAGGAGACCCAGGAACCGGCCGCCTCCAAGTTGTGCGATCCCCGGAATCGTAACAATGAAAATGATGGTAGCGAAGTCCTCAACCAGGGTGATGGTGACCATGGTGCGGCCGGCGACAGTTCTCAATTGCCCCTGATCAATCAACAACCGAGTCAGGACCATGGTACTGGCTACGCTGATCACGGCGCCAACCACTATTCCCGTGGCAGGCGGCCAGCCCAACAAAGAACCGACGCCAAGGCCAATCAGGACGGAAAGAGCAATCCCAAGGGGGCCGCCCAGAAATGCGACCCACTTCGACTGCAGCAGCTCCTTCACCGAAAATTCCATTCCAACCGAGAACATCAGAAGGACAACGCCGATTTCGGCGAAGAGCTCGAGCGAATGGATGTTACTGACGGCCGGTCCGGGTGTTAGTGGGCTGATCACGACTCCCGCCAGCACGTACCCGATTATTATCGGCTGGCGTAGTCGCCACGCGATCAGTCCGCCGGTAATAGCCGCTATGAAGACATAGGCAAGATCTCGGAATGGAAGGATGATCGCATCCACAAAATATCCTTATCACGAAAAATGATTCAGCACCACCAGGACACGCGTGCCGCAACACGTTTCGAATTGTTACGGCTTATCCGGCCGAGTGCTTTATATTTATGCCGATGAGCAACCAACCGCCGCGCCATGCTAACGGCATCCTTTCTGTTCTCCTTGCCCTGGCGTGCCTTTTTCCCTGGGTACAGCAGGCGACGGCGATCGCAGGAAAGACCTATCAGCCGACGGACCGCTTCGGCCGATTCGAAGTATTCTTTCAGGCAACCGGCAACTATGCAAATCCTTACCTCGAGGTGGAAGCCAACGCGATATTCGAGCGGCCGGACGGCAACCAGTGGAAAATCCCGCTGTTTTGGAAGCAGGATAACATATGGGGTCTTCGAATAAGCCCCGACATTGAGGGCTGGTGGTCTTTTCGGGTGGAATCCAGCGATCCCGGGCTTAACAAAGCGGCCGGCCGCTTCGAGTGCCAGCCTTCCGGTCGTCGGGGAAGCATCCAGCCCATGACGTCCTTTCCTTACCACTTTGCATACCAGGACGGCACACCGATGTGGTTCATGGGGGACACCGCCTGGGCATTGTTCACCGACAATATCACAGAGAAACACAATCGCGAAGCAGTCTACCGGTATATTGAGGCTCGCGCCGCGCAAGGGTTCAACGTGCTTCACTCGATGCTTCTGAGCGAAGCGGGGTGGGGCAACCTGGGCGGACCTCCCTTCGACGACATCGGTAAAGGACAGATCAATCCAGGCTATTGGGAGGAGGTCGACAAGCGCCTGGACTATCTCAACCAAGAGGGACTCGTGGCAGGGCTGGCACTGGCGTGGGGTGACAAGCGACGGGTTGAGCCTTTTGCCTGGAAGCACCTCGGGGACATGAAAGCAAAGAAACGCTATGCTCGCTACATAGCGGCGCGCTATTCGGCCTTCAACGTCTACTTCATTGTTGCCGGGGAATGGCACGCGGAAATCGAGACGACCAGCGGTGCCACTGAGGAGAGCGTTCGTCGGGACTTCACCGCTTTCGGTGAAGCTCTTCAAAAGGCGGATCCGCACGGTCGCATGATTGCCATTCATCCCATGATCGAGCACGGTAGCGTCAGGGAATTCAACGAGTCGGGCTGGATGTCTTTCGGGGACTACCAGCAGAACTACCATCACATCCACCAGCGCATCCTGCAGTCGCGGGTTTATGGGAAACCAGTCGTTAACTCCGAATATGGATACTACCTCCGGGACGCCGATGGCGACGGCATTCCGGACAAGGACAATAGCACTTCCCTCGACATCATTCGCCACGCGACCTGGGACATCGTAATGGCCGGAGGTTATTTCGTAACCGGCTTCGGCACGACTTATTTCGGAGGCTATCGCGACCCGGGTCCGTTTGATGTGACAGCGGCGAAAAACAAGGTCTGGGAAGAGCAGGTGCAAAACATCAAACGTGTCTTCTCGGGCATCGAATGGTGGAAACTGGAACCGCGGGATGACCTCGTCCGATCGGACGATGCTCGCATGTCGGACCGCAGATACCTTGGCCGGGCTGCGCCTCCCGAGGTGGCATACTGGTGCCTGGCCCAACCAGGCCGTCGCTACTTGGTTTATGCCAGGGGAATGACTCGCTCGATTGCGCTCAAGACCATCGGCTTGGGATACGATGTTTATCTCTTCGATCCTCGCACCGGGAAAACAAGGGCAACCGAGACCAAGCGGGAAGGCCAGGAGCTCCAACTCGCCTGCCCCGATAAGCAGGACTGGCTGTTCCTGGTGGAAAGTCGTGATGAGTCCGTCGGATCTCCCTTTGCAAGAATCGGCGATGGCCTGCGTAGATGCTATGCAGGAGGGAAGGCGGAACATTTGGGAGACAGGAGCAA
>DAOTAI010000312.1:0-6131 GCA_035593865.1 Acidobacteriota bacterium | reverse complement strand
ACGCGGAACAGCCTGCTCGAGCGCATTGGAAACACTCCCCTGGTGAAAATCCAGCGGTTGGCAACCTCGAAATCGGTTGAAATCTTCGCCAAGCTGGAGGGATTCAACCCCGGAGGTTCGGTCAAAATGCGCCCGGCCTACAACATGATCCGGACCGGGATTGAAAGCGGCCAGCTTCGCCCGGGGCAAACCATAATCGATGCCACCAGCGGCAATACCGGGATTGCTTATGCCCTGATCGGGGCAACCCTAGGCTATCCAGTTCTTTTGGCGCTGCCAAGAAACGCCAGTCCGGAACGTAAGAAGATCCTCACGAGTTATGGAGCCGAGCTTTTGCTCACTGATCCGCTCGAAGGACCGGACGGCGCGATCAGGGCCATCCGGGAGCTTCATCGAGGTTCTCCGGAAAAATACTTCTACCCGGACCAGTACAACAACGACGCCAATTGGAAAGCTCATTATGAGACCACCGGCGTCGAGATTCTTGAACAGACCGGCGGAGAATTGACGCATTTTGTGGCCGGGCTCGGCACCACCGGTACTTTTGTGGGCACCTCTCGCAGGCTCAAGAAATCTGTCCCCGGGATGAAGGCCATCTGTTGCCTTCCCGACTCTCCCATGCACGGGATCGAGGGACTGAAGCATCTTCCGACTTCGATGGTGCCGGGAATCTATGATCCTGGTTTGCCTTCCGAGCAGCTCGAGATATCAACCGAAGAGGCCCAGCAGATGTGCCGCCGTCTGGCCAGAGAAGAGGGCCTGTTTGTCGGGGTCTCTTCGGGTGCCGCCTTGGCGGCTGCTTTGAAGGTGGCTGCTCGATTGAAGACCGGCAGGATCGTAACGATCTTTCCCGATGGCGGTGACCGCTACCTGTCGGATGAATTCTGGAACAGAAACGACGCTCAGAATCATGATTGAATTCACTCAGGACCAACTCAACCGTATACAGGAAATAGCAGCGCGGGAATATCCGCACGAGTGCTGCGGCGTTTTGATCGGTCGCACTCAAGGTCAGCGCAAGTCAGTGACTGATCTGCGAGTGGCCGAGAACGAGCGCTATGACAGTCTCCGAAACCGATACCTGATCGATGCCGGTGTGATTTACCGGATCGAATCGGAACTTTTGGGAACCGGTCAGGCGATCATCGGATTTTTTCACAGCCACCCGGATGCGCCGGCCCGACCGTCGCTGTACGATCAGGAGCACGCTTGGCCGTGGTACTCTTATCTGATCGTCTCTGTTATTCAAGGAAATCCATCGGACACCCGGGTCTGGCAGTTGAAAGAGGATCGTTCCGGCTTCACCGAAGAAGCGTTTGAAGTTTCAACAGTGGAGGTAAATTGACGTGGCAGTCACGGTTTATGTCCCCACACCCTTGCGCGCCTACACGAACGAACAGGAAAGCGTGCAACTTGAGGGCGGTACCGTAGGAGAAGTTCTCCGAAATCTTACTCGTGAATACACAGAACTGAAACGGCACCTTTACACCGAGGACGGCAGACTAAGAAACTTCGTCAACGTGTATGTGAACGACGAGGATATCCGCTACTTAAATCGTGAAGAAACGGCCGTCAAGGATACCGATAGGATCACAATCGTTCCCTCGGTGGCCGGCGGCTCGGTATCGGTCGAAAAAGCTGAAGAGACGTTGACGCACGAAGAGCTTCAGCGCTACAGCCGGCATTTGATCATGCCCGAAGTGGGCCTTGAAGGGCAAAAGAAACTGAAGGCAGCCAAGGTCCTGTGTATAGGCGCCGGAGGGCTCGGCTCCCCACTGGCTCTGTACCTGGCCGCGGCCGGCGTCGGCCGACTCGGTATCGTCGATTTCGATGCCGTGGAAATCAGCAATCTCCAGCGGCAGATAATTCATTCCACTGCAGATCTGGGACGCCCTAAGCTCGAGTCCGCTGCCGATAAGATCCGGGGTATCAATCCTCATGTGCAGGTCGACCTGATTGAGACTCGCCTGACATCTGAAAATGCGCTCGAAATCTTCGCCGAATACGACATCGTGGCGGATGGAACAGACAATTTCCCAACCCGCTACCTGGTCAATGACGCCTGTGTCATGACGGGCAAGCCAAATGTCTACGGCAGTATTTTTCGTTTCGAAGGGCAGGCCTCGGTTTTCGCGCTTCCCGATGGCCCCTGCTACCGGTGCCTCTACCCCGAACCGCCACCCCCGGGACTGGTTCCTTCCTGTGCAGAAGGCGGCGTGCTCGGGATACTGCCCGGTTTGATCGGGGTTATTCAGGCCACAGAGGTAATCAAACTGATCCTCGGCAAGGGCGAAAGCCTGGCAGGGCGACTTCTCCTGGTGGACGCCCTGGGAATGACGTTTCGGGAACTGAAACTTCGCAAGAATCCCGAGTGTCCGGTTTGCGGCCCCAACCCGTCGATTCGGGAATTGATCGATTACGAGCAGTTTTGCGGAATTGCTCCCGAGACCAGGGAGACTTGGAACGAGGCGGAGATCACGGCTACTGAACTGAAACGAGAACTGGAATCGGCAAATCCACCTTTTGTCCTCGACGTTCGCACGCCTCATGAGTATCAAATCGCCCGCATCCCGGGTGTTCATCTCATCCCACTCCAGCAACTCCCGGCCCGGCTCCAGGAGCTGGATCCTGCGCGCGAGACGGTCGTTTATTGCCGGACCGGGGTTCGAAGTGCCAAGGCGATCGAAATAATGCGGGCAGCCGGGTTCCAGAAACTGCGCAACCTGAAGGGCGGTATCCACGCCTGGTCTGACGAAGTCGATCCGACTGTCGTCAAGTACTGATTCGTTCGCCGGAAGCAGCAGACGCGTGAGACTGCGGGATAAAGGGCACCAGAACTGAAGCGATATCAGTGCCGAGACGGCGGGTGGTGGCGACGGTGAGCCAGGGCGCGGAGAATGGTGTCAAGAACCTCGTCTAAATTCTTGGTCAGATCGTCAGCAAGAAAGCGCAGCACGAAATAACCGTCCTCCTGTAGCAGGTAGTCCTTGCGCCGATCGCGCCGGTAGGCGTCTGCGTTTTCCAGAGAAATAGATCATAGACCTCCCCTCGATGAGCAGTTTCTGCCGCTGCGAACCTCTGATTTTGTTTTCCGGCGGGATCGGCTACACTCCTTCAACCGGGGGGGAATCATGACGAACGCAAAGAAGGCCGCAGATGAGATTCTCGATCAGCTCGCCGCTGTCGGAAAGGCGAGTTTTGGGGACGCAATCAAGGAGTACTGGTTCTACAGGGAGGCGCTTTGCCCAGCCTGCAGGAAGCGACCGTCGGGTGCACTCAAGTACAAAGGTCACAATGCAATTTCGCTGAATTGCTTCATGTACAGGGAGCGCGGCGTTCTCATCGGCTACTTCCTGTGCGGACCTTGCGCACGGAAGGTTCTGCGGCGATCGAGCGAAGGTGAGATTCACAAGCGAATCGAGCGCAACCTGATCGCCGGCTATCTTTTGGAACGACATGGCGAAGAAACGGGCACCGAACGGCCCTGTTGATTCTCGGCGCTTTTCAGCGCTGAAAAATCATCCTTAGCCCGAAGGCGGACTTTCTATCTGATTTATCCAATCGATGTTCGGCCCTCGCTCTAGCTAGTTGGCCGCCTGGTTCTACCTCAAGCGGCCTCTGGCCAGTGAAGCGAAAATTCCGCCAACGCAGAGAACGGAAAAGACGGCAAACCCAATCCTCATACTGACCAAAAACGCTTCAGTCTGTTGGGCGGGCGGCGGTCCGCTCTCCATCTTCAACGCGAAAATCAGCATCACGATAGCCATGCTGAGCATCTGTCCCGTAAGGCGCATCGTGCCAAGCGTCGCGGAGGCGATTCCATACGACCGTCGCTCGACCGAACTCATCACCGCGTTGGTATTAGGGGATGAAAAAAGGGCAAATCCTGCGCCGAGCAGCAGCAGATCTACAATAACGAATCGAATCGAAGTATCGTTCCCCGCAACCGTGAAAGACGCCAGGGCAATCGCAATCAAGGCCATTCCTAACGAAGCAACGCGCCCCGGCTCCATGCGATCGGATAGCGCTCCTGCAATCGGGGAGAGCAAAGCCATGACGGCCGGCTGGACAACGAGCAGTATTCCGGCGTTTTGCGGGGACATTCCGAGCACATCTTGAAGGTAAAGGCTCAGCAGGAAGGCGACGGCCGCAGTCGCCGCGTAGTTGATCAGGGCGGCCAGGTTCGAAAACGCATAGACAGTATTGTTCTTGAAGAGGGAAAGCTCCACGATCGGATTGGCTGACTGCGCTTCAAAGCGGAGGAAAACCCCAAACAAGAGCGCCCCCACTGCCGTCTCGAAGAGCGCATACCTCGACGGCAGGCAAGACACACCATGCAAGAGCGCGACGAATGAACTGCAGTAAAGAACCGAACCGAGCCAATCGAATGAACCATGTTTGACCTCAGGTTTGTCCCCGCGCACCCGGGTAAGTACCAGGACGATAATCACCGTCCCCATTAGCACGTTCAGGAGAAACAGACTTCTCCAGCCCAATTGCTGAGTCAAAACTCCGCCGAGCGAAGGACCAAGCGACAGACCGAGGTATACGGCGGCCACGTTTACCCCAAGAATTCTGCCGCGTCGAGAGGGCGGCGTTACGGACGTCAGGATCGCCATGCCGGTGGCGAAAATCATTGCCGCCCCTACTCCTTGAAGCCCGCGGAGCACAATCAGAAGCCATGTAGAGAAGACAAGCGATATACCAAGAGAAGCCAGGGAGTAAACGAATGTACCCGTGAGAAAGACGGCTTTTCGGCCGTGCATGTCGGCCCATTTTCCAAACGGAATCAGCAGAACAGAGGCGGTCAACAGGTAAATTGTCGCCACCCAACTGAGCGTGATCGCGTCCATATGGAACTCAGCGCCAATGCTCGGCAGGGCGATGTTGATAGCCGAACCCATGAACGGCGTCAGAAAGGAAGCCACGATAGCGATAACAATCGTCGCTCGCTGCTCGGATGGGTCCACGGCATGAGTGTCAAATTCCATAACCGGGACAGGGTAGCACAGGCCCACGCCTAGTTCCGCCTGCTAGCGGGCAGTTGGAGAACCGCCGTGCCGCGAGTCTGGTTTGGAGTCTAGGGCAGTCTAGGGCTTCACGGGGTGTGGGGACAGTCCCCTGCGCCGACGTCGCACTCTCATGAGTGGGAGGGGAAAACCCTCGCACCCTTCTACCAGGGTGCGGGACTGCTTCTCTCCCCATTTTTCGGGGGTGTTGCTAAGAAACGCCTCCCCGGCGAGCACAAAGCCGAACTCTCCAGGCACCATCGATCCTGCCAACGCACGGTGCCGGACTCTGGAGAGTCCGGCCACGATCAGTCCGTGCTGAAATCGTCGCTTGTGCCGTCGCTGCTTTCATTTACCCCTTCACGCCCATACCCCTGTATCCCTTTATCCCTTTACCCTGAGGGTTTTATCCCTTTACCCCCTCTACTTCTTTATCCCTTTGCCCTGCGCCTTACTCGCTGTCCCTTTGCCCCTGCAGTCTCGCATCTTTCCGTCAGGTGGCACGCTGTTCCGAAAATAAAGGAAAACAAATAGAAAGGAATCTGACTACCGGGATTTCTGGCGATAAAACCACGCCGGACGCGGCTTGGGAAGCGTACTTTTGCTGTCACCTCCCGCCGCAAACGAAAAAGATTAACCCCAAGAAAATTGATTGCTTCGTCGTCCCCGAATATTATCTGAACACAAACGTTATGTGCTCAAAATCGAACAGGAGACAAGCCCACGAGTCGTTCGATTTGAGTCACGTCCACATGTAAGGGAGGGCCAAGTATGATGACTTCAAAGAGTCGACCATGGGCCAAAGCCCTGGTTCTCGCTAGTATCGCTTTCCTGGTTCTAGTCGCCGTCTTATTCATCTCACCACCAGCACGAGCGCAAGTACTCTACGGCGGCTTGGTCGGGACTGTCACCGATCCACAGGGGGGAGTGTTACCTGGCGTGACAGTAACCATTACTAACGTAGGCACGGGGCTAACCCTCGAAACCATCACCGACGACACCGGGAACTATGTTTTCCGCAACCTTCTGCCCGGCACATTCGACATGACGCTCGCGCTTGAGGGCTTCACTACGATGCGCCGGACCGGAATCACGGTTATCGCCGGTACACCGAGGCGCGAG
>DAOTAI010000311.1:0-6160 GCA_035593865.1 Acidobacteriota bacterium | reverse complement strand
CGACGGTTCAAACGCACCCGGAGGCGCCAGAACCATTCCCCGCTCCAGCTCCTGCTTTTCCAGCCCCGTCAGGTTCAACGCCGTTCTCTGCCCGGCCTTCGCCACCTCGGCAGGTTCATTAAAGATTTCGATTCCCCGGACCTTGGCCGTCTTCCCGGAAGGATAAATCCCGATGGACGCATCGCGGTCGAGCCGCCCACGTGTTGGAGTTCCGGTTACCACCGTTCCAAATCCCTTCATGGTAAAGACACGGTCGATGGGCATGCGGAAAACATAGGCTTCTGACGAGAGGCGATCGATCGACAAGGATCGGGCAATCCCCGAAAGAAGCGCTGTTTTCAGTTCGGCGAGACCGGCGCCGGAGACGGAATCAACGGCGACAATGGGCGCGCCTTCCAAAAAGCTCCCCCGGACAAGATCACGCACTTCCTCCTCAACAACTTCGAGGAGATCGGCGTCCACCAGATCTTTCTTCGTGATTGCGACGAGTCCCACCGGAATCTCGAGCAAGCGGCAGATCTCGAAATGCTCGACGGTTTGCGGCATGACCGATTCATTCGCCGCCACCACCAGCATCACCACATCGATGCCTCCAATGCCGGCCAGCATGTTCTTGACGAACTTTTCATGGCCGGGGACATCGATAAACCCGATTCGGTAGTCGTCAAGACACATATTGGCGAAGCCGATATCAATGGTGATGCCTCGCCGTTTCTCCTCTTCGAGCCGATCGGTGTCAATGCCGGTTAGAGCTCGAACCAGGGCGGTCTTTCCGTGGTCGATATGTCCGGCCGTTCCCACGATCACGTCGCGCATCAGGACTATTTTAACCCGCTGACAGCCGGCTGCGGGGGGAGCGTCGAGCTGCAGGGGCTCTCACGACCGAAAAAAAGACTCGTAGTTTTTTCGACTCGAGCGTTATAGATAGTGATGGCGATAGTAGAGAAAACGCAGACTCGCAGAAATCGCTTCCAACCGTTTCTTCGCAGGTTGCTGCAGTACGGTTTCCCAGGATGGAGGATAGGCCGGATACTCTCTAGGACTGACCGAGGGCGCCACCAGACTGCCGCTTTCTTCCGCGTGATTCTGGATAAGGGCGGAACACGTGTCCCAGTGATAGTGCTTTATCCGGAAGAGGCGGGAGACCTGACCAACCGGCTCTTGTCGGCTGCGGTTCTCTGGTGGGACAGCCTGGTTCGCGGAAAAGCCCGCGCCCGGAGAAGTGCGCCAAGCCGCATGTTGATCCTTCTGCCGGAGGGCTGGAGCGAGCGCCTCCTGGTCATGCTGCCCAAGCTGCGCATCCGGTTTGTCTGTTACAAGTATCAACCGGCTCATCCTCGCTCGCTCCGCCAGATCTATCCGCGGCCGATCGCCTCGTCGGAGATCCGCGCACCTTATGTCATTTTTGATTATTCCGGCCAGGCGCCCGACGTGCTTGTCGAAATGAGCAAGCGATACCCGGAACTCGATTTGACTTATCGGCAGAATCGATGGGAACTCGGCTACCTGGGACTAAGAGTGTTCTGGTACGACCAGAACCGGGAGCAGTACCAGTTCGATCTGCAGCAGCCGAAAAGGTGGACGCCCGAGGTAGACAGGGAGTTGGAGCGACATATCCAGGATGTGGTCCGATTAAGGCGTTTTCCACCTCCGGAACCTGAACATTTCTACTACCGAGCCGACCCTGAACAGTGGCTGGAAAGCCTGATTTTGCGGAACCACCGGGCGGTTAACCCGGATTTCGGAGACATGGTCTACTCTCAGGTGCCCACCTGCCTGGATGGAGAGAGGAAGATCCTGGATCTGCTAACGGCGACGAAAAGCGGCCGTTTAGCCGTTATCGAATTGAAGGTTGAGAAAGACCTTAATCTGGTTTTCCAAGGGCTTGATTACTGGGAGCGGGTTGAGCACCACCTGCGCGAGGGGGACTTTCAACGGGCGGGTTACTTCGAAGGACACAACCTGTTGGCTGATGCACCTCTCCTCTACCTGATTTCGCCACTTTTCGAGTATCACCGGGTCTTACCGGTGTTAAGACGATACCTGCGACGTGAGGTCTCCCTCACGTGCATCGGTATCAACAGTGATTGGAAAAAGGGAATAAAGGTGCTAAGGCGTTTTGTGTTCTGACCAGCTTTTCCGAGCTAAACTTTCGTTTTTTTCTCGGAAGCTTCCTCTTTGCCCTCGCGGATCGAGGTCTTAAAATTGCGAATCCCCTCGCCAAGCCCCTTGCCCAACTGCGGAAGACGGCTGGCGCCGAAGATGACCACGACGATCACCAGAATGATTACGAGTTCCGTTGCGCCCAATCCAGCCATATTTCTTGTTACCTCACCTCGGGTGTCATCTTACGCTGTAGGGTTAAGTGATGTCAATTAATCGGGCCGCCTGGCATCCGCGTAATCCGCGTTATCCGTCCTATCCGCGGGCACGCTCTACCCGCGGATAGGACGGATAACGCGGATTACGCGGATGCCAGGCGGGGCGTGACAACGCTGCGCTCCAAGCGCTGTTCTGAGCGAGTGGCTGATAGGTTTTACGCGCTTTCGGGGGATTTGACTTCGGGTGACGACCCACCTATCATCTAAATCCATTCCCCTGATACAAATAGAATCGCCATGGCCGAAAAGAGATGGTATACGACGCGTGAGGTGGCACAGATGTGGAACGTTAGCGAATCTACCGTCAAACGCTGGGCGGACCTCGGACAGTTGAAATGTATACGGACGCCTGGGGGGCACCGCCGCTTTGCGCTCGACAACATTACAGAGTTCCAGACGGCCATGGGGTTTGAGGCGACAGGGATTTTGATTGAACAGGACTGGGAGTTTCCGGACCTCGACAGGTTTCTTAACGAAAAGAAATCAGACAAAATCCGGGAGGCACTCCTTTACCTCGCGTTCAACAATCAGGCCGACCGGATCCGCGAACTTCTCGAGCGCCTTCATATCAGGGGCGTGGGCCTGGCTGAAATATATGACGAGATCGTGTTACCGGTCGTGACCGCGCTTGAGGAGCGCCTGGAAAAAGTGAGCATATCTTTCGGCGAATATCGTCTTGCCTGCAATAATCTGGAGGCCGGGCTTTCCTACTTTTTCCCGAAAACCATTCGACGCCGGCCCAACGGCAACACCGCCCTGTGCGCCGCGCCGGATACCTGCAACCTCCTGTTCGTTAATGCAGGCGCCCGGGTTCTGGAGGTCGAGGGGTGGGAATGTCTGAATCTCGGACATAATGCACCTTTCCCGGCAATGGCGGAAATGGTCGAGAAGGAACCGGTCAATCTCGTGTGCGTGAACGTGAGTTGCCGGCAAAACGACCATCTGGCCGACGAATTCATAACCCTGTGCCGAGCCGCAGACAACTACCGTATCCCTATCGTACTGCTGGGACCGCATCTGGCGGACGCTAAAGACCGCAAGGTTTTCGCTCGGGCCGAGTACTTCCCTACCCTGCGTGCCTTTCGCCGGTATGTGGCAAGATTCAAGAGGTGAAAGCGCCACTCAGAAGGCGTAGAAGAACCGCGGCCTGCTCATCCGCGTTATCCGTGTTATCCGTCTTATCCGCGGGTAGGCGTGCCCGCGGATAGAACGGATAACGCGGATAACACGGATGAGTACACCTGGGTCCACTACTTTCGGACCAAGTTCTTGACGATAAACAGCAAGTTGGCTGGCCGCTCTGCCAGACGGCGCATATAGTAGGGCGCCCAGTGTCGGCCATAGGGCACGTAAACGCGCATTTTCTCTCCCCATGCGGCGATCTGGGCCTGGTACTGTCGCCGAACCCCGTACAACATTTGGAACTCGTACTTTTCCTGCGAGATCTCTTTTTCCGCGATAAAGCGCCGGGCATGGTTGATCATGCGGCTGTCGTGCGTAGCAATCGCGGTATAGCCGGGTGAAACCAGCAACATCTCCATCAGCTCGATATAGTTGCGATCGACATCTCGTTTCCTAGGGAAGGCGATCTCTGGAGGCTCCATATACGCGCCCTTACACAGGCGGATGTTGCAGCCCATAGCGCTAAGACGGGCCACATCGGCTTCACTTCGATAGAGGTAGGACTGAATCACAATCCCCAGATGCCCGAAGTAATCCGCCAAGTGCTCCTCGAAAATCCGGATCGTGATTTCCGTGTAGCGAGAGCTCTCCATATCGATGCGCACGAAATTCCCGACACTTTTCGCCTTCTCGAGAATGAGCCGCAGGTTGGCAGTACAGACTTCGCGGCTGATATCCAGCCCGAGTTGCGTCAATTTGATCGAGACGTACGCCTCGAGCTGGTTATGCGCGATCGAGTCGAGCAACTCCATGTACGCTTGCGCGGCTCGTTGAGCCTCGGCTTCGTCACGAACCCCTTCGCCCAGCAGATCGAGGCAGGCAAGCATGCCTCGTCGCTTCAAGTCCCGGACAACCGCAAAGGCCTCCTCCTCGGTTTCGCCGGCAATGAAGCGTCCTGCAATCCCGTATCGCCGTCCGATATGGTCCACGGAGCGCAGGAGCACGCCATTTGAGGCCAGTCTGAGCATGACCTTGCGGAGCATATCGCGCCTACTTGAGTTGCCTGATCAACCTCTTGTACAGATCCACGCTCGCGTTTAACTCGCTTTTTGAGATTTTTTCGGTCGGTTTGTGGGCATCGAAAATCGACCCTGGGCCCAGCAGAAGCGGCTGCCCCAGGGGGCGCAAGGCCGGGATATCTGTGCCGTACGAAACGACTTTGGTGGGAAACCCATCAATCGCCATCATTCGCTGAGGCTCGCTGGTCTTGATCACGGTTAGGTCACATCGGCCGGCGGTCAACTCATTTAGCCGCTCGACGTAGAGCTCGCTCGGCTTGACGGTTCTGATCATGATCTCGGCCTCGGCCGAATCCGGAACTACGTTGGCCGCTACGCCTCCCTTTACCTTGCCGATATTGGTCGATGAAGCACCGAGAACCGGATCGCTCGGAAATTCCAGGCGGAGTAATTCGGTCAAGACCTCGACCAGTTTCACAATGGCCGATTCGCCTTTTTCGGGATAACCCGAATGAGCTGCAATGCCGGTTGCTTCAAGCCGGGCCAGCACCATCCCCTTATGACCGACCACCAAATCGTTGTCTGTTGGTTCGCCGTTTATCAGGAAGCGCACGCCGGGAGTCAGCCGAGCAGCGACGAGAGCGCCGTCACTGACTGTTTCCTCCCCGACAACAAAGAGGAGGCCGATGTCCGTCCGACCTTCGGCCGCTAGTTCCGAGGCGGCGCAAATCATCGCGGCCGCGATTCCCTTGGCATCGCAGGCGCCACGGCCGTAAATGTACTGGTCATCTTCGTCTGAGGCGACATGAGGCGGGACGGTATCGATGTGGGTGGTCAGCAGGATTTGGGGTTCCTGCCTCAGCGCCAGGACGTTGAATCGGCCTTCAGAGACCGGCTGCCGTTGGCAGGTCCAATTAGCGTCAGAAAGCAGGTTAAAAAGAAAGTCTCCGACGGCGCCTTCGTCCCCGGTTGGCGAAGGAATATCGACTAGCCGGCGGGTCAGAGCTGTGAGGTCCTGGCGACCGATCATGAAATGTCCCCGTAGAAATTGGCGTATGTATCCGCGCTATCCGTTTTATCCGCGGGCAACCCACGGATAAGACGGATAACGCGGATAACGCGGATAAAACCTGACTTCTGCCTCTCAGCTGGTCTCTGGTAACTTACCCGGACCACCGATCATGAAATGTCCCCCGTAGAAATTGGCGTATGTATCCGCGCTATCCGCGTTATCCGTTTTATCCGCGGGCAACCCACGGATAAGACGGATAACGCGGATAACGCGGATAAACCCTTACTTCTGCCTCTCAGCTGGTCTCTGGTAACTTGCCCGGACCACCGTCTTTATGCCGCCACGCACATTAAAATCTCCGACGACTTCGCAGCGAAGAGGATCGCAGGCAGCCACAATGTCGTCAAGGATCTTGTTGGTGACGTGCTCGTGAAAAATCCCCTTGTCGCGATAAGAAAAGATGTACAGTTTCAGCGACTTCAGTTCAATGATTGTGGCGTCGGGCACGTACTTGATGCGGATCGTTCCAAAGTCTGGCTGTCCGGTTCGCGGGCACACGGCCGTGAATTCGGGACAACTGATCTCCACCTCGTATTCGCGTCCCCGGTATTGATTAGGAAAAGTCT
>DAOTAI010000310.1:0-6164 GCA_035593865.1 Acidobacteriota bacterium | reverse complement strand
AAAGCCGGTACTACGAACAGAGGGTGCCTTCTGCTCGTTCTGGCGCTCGAGCCGCGGAGAGTTGGGGTAGCTTGTTACGGGCCGATAAGCGTACGCCGATGGGGACAGTCCATTACGTCTCTCCCTTACGTCTCTCGGGGTCAGGGTCTCTCCCAAGCACCCGCTCCGACGAGGAACCCGAGCCAGCAACTCCTTATTTGAGGTCCCCTCGGACTCATGACAGAATGATCTGCAGGCATCCCTCAAAAGCGTAAAGGAACGTACGGAGCGGTTCATGAGTACGAGGCGCTTTTATCGTCCGCTGTCTCTGGTGTTGTTGTCTCTCCTTCTGCTCGGATTTTCGACTCAGGCCATGGAAAAGCTGCGCCGCGACAGATCCTCGAGAGGAGATTTTCTGACACGTGCACAACTAGTGTTTGTTCGACCAGGTTTGAATCTCGAAGTGCGCGATGTAGCAGTCAACGAACGGACTGTTTCGGTCGTCTTCAGGATCACCGATTCGGAGGGTCTGGCGCTCGACCGCGCCGGAGTCTTCACTCCCGGGCCCGTCACAGCCAATTTCGTCCTGGCTGAACTCCCGCCGGAACCCGGCGGGGTTCCCGATTACGTGGCTCTTACCTTACGCGAGGTAACCAGCCCGATAACAAACGTGACTACCCAACAGCCTGGCACCGATCAGGGAGGAATTACCGAGGAGCTGGAACGCGGAACCTACCGGTACACTTTTGCGACACCGCTTCGGGCGGATTTCAACCCGAACAGCACATTTGCTGTTGGCATTTACGCTACCAGGGATCTGGCCGAGTTCAACCTCGGGTCGTTCCACGCCAACGAGGTCGTGAACTTCACTCCAGCCGCCCCAACGCCTCAAAGCGTGCGTGACGTGGTCAGCAATGAGGCATGCCGCCGCTGCCATGATCCGTCGATTCCAGATGGGGCTGTCGAAGCTCATGGCGGAGCACGGCAAAAAATAGAATTGTGCGTGCTTTGCCATACACCTCAACTGGAAGATCCCGACACCCGCGCCAACCTAGACATGAAAGTCATGACGCACAAAATACACATGGGAAGGAACCTGCCGAGTGTCCAAGCGGGCATGCCTTATCAGGTGATCGGCTTCATGCAGCGCGTCTTTGACTTCTCGCACGTCGCCTTTCCGCAAAACATCCTGAATTGCGAATCCTGTCATGGCGGGACTGAACCAGCGCCAGTTCAGCAGGAAGCGTTCTTACTAAAACCCAGCATCGAAGCCTGCGGTTCCTGTCATGACAACGTCAACTTTGCGACGGGTGAAGGGCACCGGGGACTCCCAGTTACCTCTAACGCGGCCTGTCGAACCTGTCATTTGCCGTTTGGAGAGCATGAATTCGACGCTTCAGTACAAGGCGCACATACGATCACGACCGAGTCAGAACAACTTCAGGGAATCAATATCGATATCCTGGAAGTAACAGGCGCCCCCGGACAGAATCCTTCGGTGCTTTTCAGTATCAAGAATGACGCCGGTGAGACAATTCACCCTACCAGCCTGAATTTCTTCAATTTAGTGATCGCTGGAAACACGACGGACTATACGACCCTGATCAGCGAAAGCGCGCTCACCGATTCCGCGGTCGCAGGTGACGCCTTTCGCTACACCTTCAAAACTCCTCTTCCGGCTGATGCCGCCGGAACTTACGCTGTCTCGGCCGAAGCTTACCGGAACGTAATGATAGACGCAGGGGAGCCACAGCCGACACAAGTGCGCGAGACAGCTGAGAATCCGGTCGCGTACTTCGCGGTAACGGGAGAACTCCAGCCACGACGGGTTATCGTGACAGATCAACAGTGTGAAGCCTGCCATGGTAACCTGGAATTCCATGGCGGTATCCGTCACAACGCGACTGAATACTGCCAGTTCTGCCATAATCCCACGGCAACCGACGCCCCGGCGCGCCCCGCCGAACAGAACCCGCCTCAGTCAATTGATTTCAAATTCCTGATCCATCGAATACACCGTGGAGAGGCCCTGACGAGGGAGTTCACGGTCTACGGTTTTGGAATGCAGCCCCATTCCTACAACGAGGTGGTTTACCCGGGAGACCTGAGGTTGTGTACCAGCTGCCACCAAGGTGATACTTTCCAGATACCGTCGAGCGGAGTGGTGGCGACCCACGCGCCAAGAGAGTTTTTCACTCCGATTCAGCCCAACTCGGCTGCCTGCCTCAGCTGTCACGACAGCATAGAAGCCGCAGCCCATGCTTTCGTCAATACGTCACAGTTTGGAGAAGCTTGCGGTACCTGTCATGGTCCAGGCGCCGAGTTTGCAGTGGAACGAGTGCACGCCCGATAGGGAGCGAATCCATCGGGCGTTGTCACCCGATAATGCTCTGGGGCTTGGTAAAGGGCTCTTTCAGATACTTCTGGGCTTCGGCTTGGGCGCCGTTGTAGTCATTCTTCGTGTTAATTGCTTTCTGGTATTCGGCCGTCGCCCTTTCGCGCTGATTCAAAATGTCGTAGATCTTCCCCATGTAGATGTGCGTCCAGGTTTCCACCCAATCAGGCTTCAGATCGCCGTTCAAGGCATCGCGAAAAGCATTCGCCGCGTTGGTGAAACTGTGTTGAAGGAACATCACCTCACCCATCCGGTATGCGGCCAATGAACTGCGCGGATCCAGCTCCCGGGCTTTCTCGAACGCCCGAATAGCCTCTACGTACTCGCCTTTCGCCTGATACTCCTCACCGAGCGCAATCTGCACCTGGACCTGCATCTGCTCGGAGTCGCGAAGGATCTTGCCGTCCGGGTCGAGCTTCACCCAGACAGGAAGCGTCTGCGTGGTGAAATTAAAGGACGTTGTCTTGCCGCTCAGCGTGATTTTCTTTCTTTCTTCCTGCCCCTTGGTTTCAATCAACATCTCAAGCGGCATCCGGAACAACTCCTGGTCCTGTTTTATCTGGCCGCGAACCGCAAAAGTCCCGTCGCGCCTTTTGAGAATCGAGTAATCGACCCGGATATCTGGCACGCCCGTGGATTCCACCCATTGCATAAAAAACCACTTATAATCCGCACCTGACTGTTCCTGCACGAACCTGACGAACTCGGGAGTTGTCGCGTAGTTGCCGACATGCTGGCGATACCAATCGATCAGCAGGG
This sequence comes from Acidobacteriota bacterium, assembly GCA_035593865.1. GTDB lineage: Bacteria > Acidobacteriota > UBA6911 > RPQK01 > RPQK01 > RPQK01. Next base: position 3,031 of record DAOTAI010000310.1, on the reverse strand, counting down.
TGTTGAGTTTTTCCTTGCCTATCAGCTGTCCGAGCATGTACAGAACCCATGCGCCCTTGCTCGCCACGATTGACTGGTACTCGGGGGAACCTTCACCTAACTCGAATCCCTTTCCGATAGCCGCCTTCTGCTCATACTTGAGAGCATTTACAGCCTGTTTGGCCAATTCGGTTTGATATCGGTCAGGGTACTTGCTTTCGATGTAACGCAGCGCCGCATAAGTGGCAAAGCCGTCTTGCAGCCATGCGTCGTATATTTCCTTGGGCCGTACAGAATAGCCCCACCATTGTGCCGCGAGTCTTCGAGCTATCTCGACGACGGGAAGGGTTTTCGCCAGCAGAATCCCATCTTCGAGCAAGATTAGGCCCGGCGCGCCGGTAGAAGACAAATTAACGTTGCCGGCGGCCGCTATGTTAAGGGCTTCAAACGGGAAGCTGCCGTACTCTTTGGCAAAAAACTCCAAGATCTGATTTATTTCGCGTGTCAGCGGAGCCAGGTCCTGGTCGTGCTCTTCTGCTACAAATAACGTCGTCGGCACTGGCGCCGCTTCGACTTCCTGGCGGAAAAACCGAGACACCACAACGGGAATCCGGGTCACAGGAGCCGTGCTTTTCCAGCGAAAAACTTCAGTCACACCGGAAATTTCGGTAGGTTGCATGACTCCCGGCGCCACCACGCTAAATCCAAGAGGAACCGAGATCTTGACATCCGACGTGGCCGCGTCAAGCTGCAAGCGATACGACGGGAACCAATGGCCTTCAGGCAGAAGGAGGGCGCCATCACGGTGGATAACGGCTTTTTCAGTTCTGGGAGTGTCCAGGAAAGCATACTCTTGTCTTTCCAAGCCGCCCTCAAAGCGGAAAACCAGGGTTGTATCGGCTCCGGCTCGGAACGGATTCTCTCCGCGAACGCCCAGACGCTGGCTCTCAACTCCATCAAAACTCGTGGAATAAGAGGTCCCTTCCAGGTCGACGATCTCGATGATACTCAAGCGACTGTTAAGATCGAACGGGATGGTCAGAACATCCTGGAGAACGCTGAAGCGAATCTTGGCTTCGCCTCGCAAAAACCCGTTTTCGGGAATAATCTCGGCGCTGATCTCGTAATGCTGGACGTCCACCTGAACCGCACCTGGTGCGCCCGGCGAATCGTCCTGGGGAAATACGAAGCCGGCGGTAAAAACCAGCGCCGCGGTGTAAATCGCAAGTTTTCTCATCTTACTGTTGAACCTTCCAGCAAGAGCGCGCCCACACGCCTCGCTGCTTCGTCGTAAGCATCGAGCTCACCCAGCCGGCTGGCTGCCTGTCTCAGGCACTCCCTGATCCGGCTATGCTCGGCCCTGTCTGTCAAGAGCCTCAGGATGTATCCCCCTATGTTGGCAGCAGTCGCCTGGTCCTGGACGAATTCCGGCACAATACGCGTTCCGGCAACCAGGTTAGCCAGGCAATACGTGTTTGTCCTGGCAAAGGGCTTCACGGCATACCAACTAGGCCGCGCCATCCTGTAAACCATCGCAAAAGGCACTTCAAGAACCATGGCCTCCAGCGTAGAGGTACCGCTCTTAATTATGGCACAATCGCAACTTGCCAGCAGGGCAGCCGATTCTTCCTCCCCAATCGTGAGGGGAAGTTTAACGCCTGTCTTAGCCGTCCAAGAAGTATAGATGCATTCCAGTTGATCACGTCTCACTGAGGGCGCCTTGGCTACCCGAAACTCGACTGCCGCACGATTCGACACGTACCGAGCGCAATCAAGAAGCAGCGGGAACAGGCGTTTGATCTCTTTGTTTCGGCTGCCAGGAAAGAGAGCCACCCGCTTTGGCTCATCCAGCTCACGGCGCGTTGTGATGAGCCGGTGACGCAGCGACGAGTAAGTCGGATTGCCGACATACACGGCATTGACACCGTGCCGCTGGTAAAAATCAACTTCGAAGGGAAAGATGACCATCATCAAATCCACATACTTGCGGATCTGATTGACACGGCCCATACGCCAGGCCCAAACCTGGGGGCTGATAAAGTAGACGGTCGGCACGCCCTGTTCACGCAGACGCCTCGCCAGCCGCAGGTTGAATTCTGGAAAATCAACCAGAACCACAAGATTCGGCCGGCGTCGCTCGGCCTCATGGACCAGCCGTCGGTAAAGAGCCAGGTAATCGCCCAGATGAGCCAAAGCGTCCCAAGGACCGATGGCACCTAACTGCGAAACGTCTCCAAGCAGCTCTGCCCCCTGTTGTCCCATGCGCGGGCCGCCGGCGCCAAACCAGTGAAGCGTGAGGTTCGGGAACAGACATTTCACCCCCTCCATCAGGCCGGCGGCATGCTGCTCCCCGGAAGCTTCTCCCGCCACAATCAGTATCGATCGTTCGGCACTCATACCTGGCATTCACTGGCGCTCCTGATCGACTCCTTTATCCATCCTCCGCCGAGCACACGCTCGCCCTGGTAGAAAACCGCTGCCTGACCCGGGGTAACCGACATCTGCGGCGAATCGAAAAGGACATAAGCCAGGTCACCTTTCTGATGAATCGTTGCCGGCGCATCGGGGTGACGCGCCCGGATCTTTACCGAGCTTCGCAGAGGAAAGGAAGGAGGCCGTGCGCCTATCCAGTTCAGACGTTCGGCAATCAATCCGTCACAGAAGAGGTCTTCTTTGTAGCCGACGACAACCGCGTTCCGGGCAAGATCCAATCGAAGCACGTACAGAGGTCTTGGGTGCGCAATGCCGAGTCCCTTCCTCTGCCCCACCGTGAACCGGTGAATCCCTGAATGCTGCCCAAGGACGGTGCCGTCCTTCGTAACAATGGGACCTGGTCGGGCGGCGGTGACCGCCAATTGACCGAGATTCTCGTCCACTTCTCCAGCGTGACGCTGGATAAAGCCTGCGTAATCCCGGTCTGGTACAAAACAGATTTCCTGACTTTCGTGCTTAAAAGCTGTCTGCAGCCCGTTACTATGCGCCAGATCCCGCACTTGAGACTTTGCCAGGTCTCCAATCGGAAAGACAACTCGAGCCAGTTGCTTTTGATTCA
>DAOTAI010000309.1:0-6195 GCA_035593865.1 Acidobacteriota bacterium | reverse complement strand
ACGAGCATCCGAACTGTATCGTGGAGGCGGTGAGCGACCTGCGTCCCGAGCGGCGCGGCCATCTCATGGAGACGTACCAGTGTGCCAAATCCTACGACTCCCTGGAAAAACTGGTCCTTGATCCGAAGATCGAAGCGGTTTTTATCGCCACGCCCGGTCCCGATCACCTCAGGCACGTGATGCTTGCAATGAAAGCGGGCAAGCACGTAATGTGCGCGGTCCCGGCCGTGTGGGGCAGTCTCGAAGAGTGCGAAAAGTTGCTACGTGTGGTGAAATCAACCGGACTGGTTTACATGATGGCGGAGACCAGTTACTACCACCAGGCGATGATCTCCGTCCGGAGGTTTTACAAGGAAGGAAAATTCGGCAACATCTTCTACACAGAGGCGGAGTACCACCACGACGGCCTCGAGGAGCTTTTTTTCGAGGACGGCCAGAGGACGTGGCGGCACGGTATGGCGCCTATGCACTACCCCACTCACTGCACTTCGATGCTTATCGGCCTAACCGGCGAGCGATTGAAGGAGGTAACTTGTATCGGGTGGGGCGACGACGACCCAATTCTCAAGGACAACGCCTATAACAACCCTTTCTGGAACGAAACGGCGTTGTTCAAGACCGACCGTGGAAATGCCCTTCGGGTGGCGATCTTTTGGAAAGGTGCTCACAAGGTGACCGAACGGGCTCAGTGGTACGGCGACAAGATGAGCTTTTTCGAGCCGCACCCCCACGGTCCCGGTCACATCATTATCCGTCGCGAAAGACAAACGGAAGTAGATGAAAAGGGGAAAGTCCGTTACCTGCCGCAGTTTGAGAAATACGAACAGCCGCAATACTGGGAGACGGATATGCTGCCGCCTCTCATGCGCCACTACAGCTATCATGACGGCTCGCACACTTTCCTGACACACGAGTTCGTCGAAGCTGTGCTGAACAATCGCCGCCCGACGATCGACGTCTACGAAGCCATTGCCTACACCGCACCCGGTATCGTCGCTCACGAATCGGCCCTCAAGGGTGGGCTGCAGATGAAAATTCCGCAGTTTGACTGACGCTGAACCTCGCTGATCAGCGTTCCCATTTCCACGGGGTCGCCATTTCTACGCCAGCCACAAAGCCAGGAGCGCAACGCTTTCCAGCGAACCGTCGGTGGACGGGGAGCGACCCGGCCCGTGCCTCTTCCTCCTGTCTTTCAGATGAGCCGTATACAGATGTCTGACGGCTTTGTCCTCTTTCCTTCAGTGCCGTGATCCCATGACGAATCCCATTTCGCCGGCACGGGTCCTCAGCCTCTCCCGCCACAGGCGAGGGCCTTGCCAGCCGAGTCGTTTCGCGTCGATAATCACCTCACCCTCGAACGGCTGCGGAGTGTAGTAGACCACCGTTGCTCCTTCTGCGGTTGCGTACAGTTTTGCTTCCATGCCTTGGTGCTTGATGGTGAGTCCAAGCTGGTCACGGAAGGCAAATGGGTAGCCGAAAGCTTTTGATTCTCGGAGTTGCTGCCTGGCTGCCACAAAATCCCTGAGCGCCGCGAGCAGTTCCCCTTCCAGTTTCTCGGTCCGAGCAGGAGACGGAAAGGGACCAATGAGTAACGGACAGCCTAGCAGATAGGCCCGGGCTATGCTGGCGCGAATGTTTCCCGGATTTACCCCGACCATGCACATCTTGTCCGGGTGGGTGAAGCGCAAAGTCTCGGTAGCCGGCAGATGCCAGAGATCGATCCAGCGGGCCTGAACATCGCTGCCTCCTTCGCAGGACAAGAAGCCATTATTGGAGGTGGCCATCTCTCTCCAGGTCCGATAGAGTCTCGTGGCTCCTCGTGACTGCGCCGATAACGCTGACAAGGAGCTGTCGCCATGAGAGTGCCCGGGTTTCGTACAGATGAACTGGTGCCCGAATCCCTCGTCGAAGTAGATCCCCGCAACACCCGCACGAATGAACCCGGGGTATATTTCCTGCGCCCACAACTCATGCCATTCCTCTATGGCCATACAGGCAATCCCGCCCATCGAAGTATGCCAGTCCATGTGTGGGTAGTTCATGCCGGTATCAGCGGCGGGGAGATAGTTCCTGGCCTGCCGGTGCAGGAAGTAAGGGTGACCATAGAGGACTATGCCCGATATCCCCTGATCGCGTATTTTCCTGAAGGCTTCTTCAGCAGCTTGCTGACCCCCGGCTTCCGGCGACATCGGCAGATGATCGGGCATTTTGTAAATGCCCCACATCGTGGCTGTTCCAAGAACATTCAGGATGACGTTCGCTGGCTTGATCGACAGGCGCCTGACTGCCTCCGCAACGAGTTTCGGCAAGTCTTGAAAGCGGTTAAAAACCCGGCCGCTCGGGTAGTCGTAAGCAGTTTTTGGGTCCTTGGGCGGGTTGCCCCATGCGACGTGACTGTTCAGGACCACGTCACAATTCCGAACCGGCGAAGCTGTCTTTTCCCAGTCCAGAAAATCATCCTGGAAAACCTTCTCACACCTTTGCCGGTAAGCATAAGCGGTTTCGTGCCAGTTCCCGTCGTGTATCACCAGAACCCACTCGTCGCTCGTGAACTGCTCTCCGGGCGCAAGGGCATAGACCTGTTTATCACCGTCGTAGCCCCACATGAAGGCACGGCTATCTTCCAGGCAGAAATGTCGCCATCCGAGGTTAAGACCGTCGCCCGTTCCTTCCACGTGTCCGACCATGTCATACTCTCCACGGTTCAGGTATCCGGTTCCGATTCCTCCCGTGGAGTCGCTAAAATCCATCCAACCGAACACCAGTCCAATTGGCATCGTGGGAGGAATGCTGAAGGTCCTCTTCCCTGAAGGAACATCGACCAAGATCTTAGTCGCCTTCAAGCCGTAGCGGGGATTCGCTAAAGGTTCGCCGGCGACGTCGCCCACCATCAGATTCTCCTGCCCGGCGTCCTGATTGAGCGCTAGTCCTTCAAGACCCAAGAATAGCCAGTTGACCCAGTGACGGCCGCGATTGCGCAGGCTGGTCCGGACTCGCACACAGTTAGCGTCGGAAGACAAGGTAAATGAGCAGGAAAGCTCGAGACCGGTTCTGTGGCCTGAATTCACTAAATCGGGCCAGCGGATTTGAAGAGTTGTATCCCTTTTGCCGGTGGTCGTCTTCATCTCGACTTCGCGCGGCACGTCCCGGCAGATAACGATGTCATGTTCTACCGTGCCATCGCGTCCACCCAGTCGGACGCGCACGGGCGCCGCCGCAGGTCCGGGAAGTTCGATTCGCCTTTTCGATAACTTCTCGGTGAGCGAGACAAGTGCTCCGCTCGATTCGTCGAAAACCAGCTCGATCCGGCTGTTGGACAACTGTAGGCCGCCTGCGCTTGCCGGTTTCCTCTTTGTCATGCCGGGATTGCCTGCCTGCGCCACATCCGTTCCACTACCGACCGCAAAGGCAGTGGCGCCTGTCGTCTTCAGAAACGTTCGCCTCAGTAGTTTTTCAGACACTCGATCCTCCTCCTAACTTGTTATCTAGGGGTGTACTCCTCGGTAGTCCACGCGAAGCTACCCTTCTCCTGCTTTCGCTCTTCCAGCCGATGAAGGCGTCGGTACACCTCCACGGCAGGAGTCGCATGAGGTCGCCACAACTGCTAACAAGATAATGATTTGAGCAGATAATACTGCAATTTTCATTGACATTACAGCCTTATTCTGTAATCGTTTACGCGATCGTATTAGGACATTTACCTTGCTTTTCGTCAAGGAGTTTCGCCAATGAAGAAGAACCTTAAGGTGGAAGAGGGACGTGGTCAGGACCGTCGAGAGTTTTTTCGACAGTCGTTGGCTTCCGGGCTCATGATTCCTGCTGGCGCCCTGAAGCCGAGCGAGCAGCAGGTGCCGGTGGGGCGGGAGGTCGGCACGGAAGAACGGCGCGCCCGTATACCCTTCCCGCGGGTTTTCAAGGGAAGACAGTTGGCCACCATCGCGTTCCCTTTGGGTGGAATAGGGACAGGATCCATTTCCCTAGGCGGACGCGGGCAGCTTCGTGATTGGGAGATCTTCAACCGGCCCTCGAAAGGCAGGTCACCGGAATACTGTTTTGCAGCCTTGCAATGCAAGATCGAGGACGGGCGGGAGATTGCCAAGGTACTTGAAAGCAGGTTTCAGCCGCCCTACGAGCAAGGTCCTTCAGGATTAGGTTCGGCTAATATGCCCGGCTTACCGCGGTTCGAATCGTCCACCTTCACAGGAGAATTCCCGTTTGCCCGGGTAGACTTTTCGGACCCAGACATCCCGCTGGACGTGGCGCTGGAAGCCTTTACTCCTTTCACTCCCCTGGAAGCCGAGGCTTCTGGCCTCCCAGCGGTTATCCTGCGTTACCGTGTAGTGAACAAGTCCAGGAAACGCGCCTCGGTGTCAGTCGCCTTCAGCTTGGACAATCCTGCCGGAAAATCTGGCCGGCGCAATGAATCACGCGAACAAGGCGCTATCCGGGGATTGTTCATGCACGATCCGGAGCTGGAAGCCTCCGACCCGCTCAAAGGGACTTTTGCGCTGGTTACACGGGAGCCGGCTGAGAACGTCACCATTTTGACCGGCTGGGAGAAGTACGGCTTTTGGGTGGCGCCCTTGACCTTCTGGCGCGACTTCAGCGCCGACGGCCGGCTGGACCCTGATCTTCACAAGGAGCCAAACCGAACAGGTTCTTTGTCTATCAAGAAGCATCTTGCGCCTGGCTCACAAGCCGAGTTTACCTTTGTCCTGGCTTGGCATTTCCCGAATCGGACGCCGCAGGGTTGCGGGTGGACAGCACCCGAGGGACACGAAAATGACGTCATCGGGAATTATTACACCGAGCGATTCTCAGATGCGTGGGAGGCAGCCGACTATGTCTTTACCCACCTGGAACAATTGGAACGGGACTCACGAGATTTTCTGCGCAGTGTGAAAGAATCAGACTTGGAACCGGTCGTGATCGAAGCGGCGCTGGCAAATCTTTCCACCTTGCGGACCCAGACGGTTTTTCGCACTGCGGACGGCCGTTTTCACGCCTTCGAGGGGTCGGGGAACGACCGGGGTTGCTGCGTTGGCAGCTGCACTCACGTTCTGAACTATGAAACCGCGCTTCCTTTCCTGTTCCCGTCCCTGTCCCGTTCACTTCGCGAGTTGAACTTTGATTTCTCAACCGATGACGAAGGCCGGATGGATTTCCGATACCTGCTCCCCTACGGAATCAAGCATTTTGGGCTGACGGCGGCCGATGGTCAAATGGGGACGATAGTGAAGTTCTACCTGGACTGGAAACTGTCAGGAGATGACCGGTGGCTGGCTCGTTGGTGGCCCAAGGTGAAGAAAGCGCTCGAGTTCGCCTGGGTGCCGGGCGGCTGGGACGAAGATCGGGACGGCGTAATGGAGGGCGTTCAACACGTCACCTTCGACGTCGAGTTTTTCGGTCCGAATCCTCTGTGTCAGTTCTGGTACTTGGCCGCGCTTCGGGCCTGTCAGGAAATGGCTGAGGCCGTTGGTGACAGGATGTCCGCCGGGACGTATCGACGCCTGTTCGAGCAGGGTAGCGCCTGGACGGATGCCCACCTGTTCAACGGCGAGTACTACATACAGCTGATCAGGCCGCGAACGAAGGACAAAATCGCCTCTGGCTTGGTCATCGGAGTGGGCGCCCGGGATCCTGAAAACCCGGATTTCCAGGCGGGCGACGCTTGCCTGACCGATCAGCTCGTCGGTCAATATGCGGCTCATGTGGCCGGACTCGGCTATCTGGCTAATCCAGCCAACATAAGGAGAGCGCTGCAGTCGATCCTCAAATACAATTTCAAGCGGGACCTGTCGTCTCATGAAAACTATGCGCGCACTTTCGCGCTGAACAATGATGCCGGTGTGGCCATCTGTTCATTCCCCAAGCCGACCTCGGGTCCCATCCGAGTTACCTCCACGCCCGAAACCTGGAGCGGAAGCGAATACCAACTCGCCGCGCACTTGCTATATGAGGGCATGCACAGAGAAGGCATCGAAATCGTCGAAGCGATTCGCAGCCGGCATGACGGCGAGAAACGCAACCCGTGGAACGAGCCGGAATGCGGACATCACTACATGCGGGCGCTGTCCTCTTGGTCGGCCATGCTGGCTTTGACCGGATGGAGCTATGATGGGCGGACCAGGGAAGTCGCGGTGACGCCAAGGCGCGGACTGACAAAAGGGTTCTGGTGCGCTCCGACTGGTTGGG
>DAOTAI010000308.1:0-6202 GCA_035593865.1 Acidobacteriota bacterium | reverse complement strand
CCGAACTGCCGACCTGGCGGTGTTTCTTAAACTACTGACTCGTAATGCAACAGCTCAGAGGATCAGTACCTACGTCAACCTGATCAACGGCAGCCGTCGGCCGGGTGAACGCGACGGACCCTCCGAGTTTTACCTGGTCCTTCTGGATAACGGACGAACCCGAATCCTGGCCGATGATTTCCTGCGGCAGACGCTTTACTGTATTCGTTGCGGCGCCTGCCTTGACGTCTGTCCGGTCTACCAGACAATCGGGGGACACGCTTACCGTTCAACCTACCAGGGTCCCATCGGCGCAATCCTGACGCCCCAGCTCCTGTCGCCGGACAGCGCCCCGGAGCATCCCTTTGCCTCATCTCTGTGCGGAGCATGCTACGAAATCTGTCCGGTAAAAATTGAAATTCCGCACATCCTGCTCAAGCTTCGTCAGAAAACCCAGGAGCAGAAGAGCGGGCGCGCCTCACGGCTGCCGGTCGAAAAGTGGGCGTTTGGAATCTGGAGTTGGATCATGACTTCGCCCAGCCGTTACGCTCTTATGGGCCGCTTCGCCAAAATCCTGGCGAAGCTCGCGCGACCAAAGCGCCGCATTCCAGTGCCGCCGTTCAGTGCATGGACCGCAACTCGCGAATTGCCCGTCCTGGCGCGAAAGAGTTTCCGCGAGCAGCTTGACGAGGAGGAGAGAAAGTCGTGAGCCGTTCGCTGATCATCGAAAAACTGCGCCTTCTTCACCAGGACGAAGCGCCGCCTCTGCCATCGGAAGTTCCTCCCTTCCCCGCAGATTTCGATCCGGTTGAACGATTCAAAAGCGAACTCGAGCAGGTATCAGGAATCTTTCTGGATGGCCGCAGTCCGGAACTTTTGAAGCAGGCGCTCGAGAAAGTGCTTAAGGACGCGCGGGCGACCGAGATCTACTGGGAAAGTGAAGAGATGTTCGCCAGGCATCGAATTCCCTATCGGCTGCGCGACGAGGATACCTTTAGACGTAACCAGCTGGTTTACAGCTATCACCCCTTTCGGCAGGTCGATCTGCCTTTGACTCTCCATTCCCGTCCTTATACCCGCGAGACTCTCGCTAAGCTAATCGTCTCGGCTTCAAGCGCGAGGTGCGGGATCGCCGAAACAGGAACAGTTGTGGAGGCTACCGGGCCGGGAATCGGAAGGCTCCTGCCTGTGCTGCCGCCCGTGCACGTCGCCTTCCTCTGCCAGGCGGATCTATTAATGAACCATGCCGAATTCTTTGCCAGGGTCAAACTCGGGGAGAAGGAAAGCTACCAGGTCCTGGTCACCGGACCCAGTCGCACCGCCGATATTGAGAAGACGCTCGTCCTGGGCGTCCATGGCCCTCGGCGCCACTACGTCGTCCTGACACCATAAAGCAAGAAGCAAGAAGCCAGGAGCCAGAAGCCAGAAGGGAGAAGGGAGAAGCAGCAAGTAGCTTCCGGCTTCTGGCTTCTTACTCGGCAAAAAAGGGCTTAAGCGGAGCTGACCAGGATGCTATGCTCTCGTGGAACTCGGACAAGGAAAAGACATGGACTACCATCAATTCATCGAAGAACAGATTGCGGCTATTCGTGAACAAGTGGGGAACGGACTGGCGATCAGCGCCATCAGCGGCGGAGTCGACAGCTCCGTGGTGACAGTGCTTGCTCATCGCGCGCTCGGCGACCAACTAAAGACAGTCTTTGTCGATAACGCACTTATGAGACAGGGGGAGCCGGAACGGGTGGTCGCGCTGTTCAAGGGACTAGGCATTCCGGTTCAACTCATCGACGCGCGTCGAGAATTTCTTACGGCACTTAAAGGGTTGACCGACCCTGAGCAAAAGCGGGAGGCGATTACCCGGACGTTCTACAAGGATGTGTTCGCCAACGCTATTAAGGAAACCGGTGCCCGTTACCTTTTGCATGGCACCATCCTGACCGATATTGAAGAGACCATGGCCGGGATCAAGCGCCAGCATAACATCCTCAGCCAGCTTGGCATAAACACCGAAGACGCTTACGGCTACACAGTCATTGAACCATTGCGGACACTTCGCAAAGACGGGGTAAGAGCCGTGGCCAAAGAACTCGGCCTGCCGGCGGAAATGGTTCACCGGATTCCCTTCCCTGGTCCGGCCCTGGCGACCCGAATCGTGGGGGAAGTAACCGAGGAGCGACTGGAGACTATCCGCGCCGCGACCGCGATTGTCGAGGAAGAGCTGCAATCGACGGGCGCCTTCCAGTACCTTGCCGTCCTGTTAAATGATCGCGCCACGGGCATCCGGAACGGTAAACGCGAGTTCGGAGAGATTGTCGTGGTCAGGTGTATTGACAGTACCGATGCACGCCAGGCAACCGTCCGGGAACTTCCGTGGGACGTTCTCAACCGTCTGTCAAGAAGGATCACCGCTTTGCCCGGCGTGAATCGTTGCCTCTATGACCTTACCCCAAAGCCACCGGCAACCGTCGAGTATATCTGAGACGGGACTCATCTACAGGCGCGCTCTAATCCGTGTTATCCGCGCTATCCGTCCTATCCGCGGGCTGCTAACCCACGGATAAGACGGATAACGCGGATGACGCGGATATTAGCTCGCTTCTTCCTCGATCTTGATCAGCTGGCGGGCAGGGACATTTTTCAGAATCTGCTTGCGACCAGACGGCCAGTTCACTTCGACTTCATCAACACGCTCGGCCACTGGCGCGCTCTAATCCGTGTTATCCGCGCTATCCGTCCTATCCGCGGGCTACTAACCCACGGATAAGACGGATAACGCGGATGGCGCGGATATCAGGTCGCTTCTTCCTCGATCTTGATCAGCTGGCGGGCAGGGACATTTTTCAGAATCTGCTTGCGACCAGACGGCCAGTTCACTTCGACTTCATCAACACGCTCGGCCTTGCCCAGCCCAAAGGTAAGCCGCAGCTGTGATTGACTGCAGTAGCTGCCGCCACTCTTGAGCATCTGCACCTGGCGTGACGCCCCGGTCTTGATTCGAACGACGGCGCCTATCCCGTCACGGTTGCTGGAGTGTCCTTTCAACTCAAAAGCAATCCAGTTGTTCCGGTTTCCCCCGTCATTCCTGAAAAGGGCGGCCGGACCGCCGGAGGTGGTAATCAGGACATCCAGGTCCCCATCGTTGTCAATATCGCCGTAAGCCGCGCCGCGACTCACCCGCGGCGCCGCAAAGTCTTTGCCCGCCCGCTCCGTTACCTCGCTGAAGCGTCCCTTGCCCTGGTTCTGGAAAAGATGTGGCGGCTGGGCGTAAGTCACCCTTTTCTGCACCTTGTTTATTTCATCCTCGACGTGCCCGTTAGCAACGTAAATATCCGGGAGCCCGTCCAGATCGTAATCGAAGAAAAAGCAGCCGAACGCGAGCGTCAGGAGGCTGGCCTGACCTACGGTTGAGCGAGGCGCCTCATCGATGAAAAACCCACTCCCTTCGTTGTGGTAAAGAGCCACCATTTCGTTGGAGAAATTCCCGATAACGACGCTCTGGTACCCAGATCCGTCATAATCGGCGGCATCGATCCCCATGGCTCCCCGCGCCACGCCGTCCTCGCTGAATGCTACCCCGGCCATAACACCCACCTCGGTGAAGGTCCCGTTGCGGTTGTTCTCCCAGAGTTTGTTCGGCTGGGTGTCATTGGCTTGCAGGATATCCGGCCAACCGTCCCAGTTGTAGTCGAAGATCAGGACGCCCAGCCCCTTGTTCGACTCGTCGAAAAGGCCGGCTTCTCGTGTTACGTCTTTGAACCGGCCGTGTCCGGCATTCTTGTAGAGCCGGGGCGAAACCCCTTGATACGATTCAGGCGTGCAGTAAGACTTGGATTCGCCGTCCAGCGTGCAATAAATGTCTGTTTCGCGAGTCCACTTCACGTAATTTGCGACGAACAGATCAAGAAGCCCATCCCGGTCGTAATCCACCCACGCCGCGCTGCTGGCATAGTCCGGATTTCCCAGTCCGGCGGCGGCAGTCACATCCTTGAACTTGCCGTTCCCCTGGTTTTGAAACAGGCGATCCGGACCAAGAGCCGTGACATAGATGTCTTGGTCGCCGTCGTTGTCGTAATCGGCCACGGCGCAACCCATGCCATACATTTCCACCGCCAGACCGGCCGCCCGCGTCACGTCGGTGAAAGTCCCGTTTCGATTGTTTCGATAAAGGGCGGGGTAAGTTATTTTCCTCTTCCGCTCCGGCCAGTCGGTCCCGTTGACGAGAAAAATGTCCAGCCAGCCGTCGCCGTCATAATCGAGGAAGGCGCAACCGGACCCCATCGTTTCGGGGAGATACTTCTTACCGTACGCGCCGTTGTTGTGGACGAAATCAATGCCGGCGGCGCGCGTGATTTCCACGAAACTGACCTGCGCCTGCAGGGAGACACTTAAACCAACCAGGGTGCAAAAGCAGAGCAATCGCTTCATGAATCAACCCATCTGTCAGTCTTGTTACTTTGAGGCTCGGACATATGCGAGGGAACGGTCCTTCAACTCTGTGACCAGTTTGATCTTCTGCCTTTCGGGAATCTTGCTGAGCGAAACAGTTTCGTGTTCGTGAATCGCCTGGCGCTCGTTGTTGTTTTCGGGATGAGCCCGCCGGTGAGCACCTGTAATCGCCTGGGCGCTTTCATCGGCTTTAAATCGCAGGTAAAGCTTCTGTTCGTGCTCTGCCATCTCCTTGTTGCCCAGACCGCGATAGGACAGCATCAAGTTGTAATGTGCCTGAAGGTCCTCGGGATCAACCAGGAGAACTCGATTGAGCGCATCAACGGCTTCCTTGAACTGGCGCTTGAGGAATAGAACTCTCCCGATCTGGTTGAGAACCACTCGATCGTTGGGGAATTTCGACTCGGCCTTCCACAAATGCTCGAGCGCTTTATCGTAGTTCCCTTGCGACTTGTACGTCATGCCCAGGAAGAAATGCGTTTTCGCAAGCTCGGGATCCAGTTTGAGCGCTTCGAAAAGGATTTCTTGCGCCTCGCTGGTCCGGCCTTCCTGGACCCTGGCGCGGGCGATGTTCACGTAACCGTCCGCGTACTTAGGATCAATCTCGACGACCCGGCGGAAAATCTCTTCCGCGGCCCTCAGGTCGCCTTGCAGCAACAGCCCGATCCCATAATCGTTCCACCGGATCAAATCCTTGGGATCAAGCACCGATTTCTGATTAGACAGATCCGTGCCGGCGGGAACCACTTTAAGCTGGGCGACATTCTCGGCCATGACTACGATTGGCAGGTCCGGGATATCTTTGAGTTTGCCCGACACGGTTGATAAATCACCCTCAAAGACCCACTTGCCGTCGTCGTAACTGGGGGCCACGTTTGAGGCAACCTCACTCGGGTCTCGAATGCCGGCGTACGCCCACTGTGTGTTCCACCAGGCGAACTTGCGGTAGTTCACCTTGGCTTTCAGAGTGATCGAATCCCCGGCGTCTTCCGGTATCTTCAGCCGATAGTGGACCGTGTCCGCCGCCCCGGGGGGAATTAATCGGACGTAAAGCACGGAACGGGCCATCCAGGCGTTGCGCTTATTGATGTGATTGCCGTTTTCGTCGAGCAGGAATGACCTGTAGAAATGCGCGGAGGGCTCCACAGGCCCTTTCCGGCCATTTTCATCCTCGGGGACGTAGCCGCTCCAGAAGAGCAGCTTTCCGTTTTCGTCGACGGCCTGCAGCTCCACCCAGACATCAAATCCATCGACCGTTCCCCCCGGGAAGAAGTGACCGACATTTTTCGTTCGGACCACGACATCGACGCGAACCGTGTCACCTCGGCGCACCGCGGGTTTTGCTCGATCGATTGGCGCTACAACTTTGGACGCCTCGGTGTAACCAGCGCCGACACCCACCGCAAAGCCAAGCTCGTCCCCTTCGGCAAACGTACTGGATATCCGCGGCTCATCCGCCCTTCCAGACGAACGCGTTTCCATCTCCCCGGCAAGTTCGGTTGCTTCGCTTACAGCAAAAATGTCCACACTCACCTGGTCGTTTTGCAGAAACTCGGTTACGGTACGGAGCTGCTCGTGGTCATCGTTCACAAAGGGGAGGGCGGTGTTGGCCGCCGGGAAACGGTGACTGTGCACGAAACCGTTGATATTGCCCGCATCGTTGGATGGCACAAGCGGCATATGGCAATCCGCGCACTTCTTAAACTGCTTCGGGTAATAGAACGCCCGCGCTGAATTGCCCGATACGCCGCTGTTCTGCCAGGCGTCATAATCGTTG
>DAOTAI010000307.1:0-6258 GCA_035593865.1 Acidobacteriota bacterium | reverse complement strand
CAATGACCGGTATTTTCCGCCGGGCTAGAGTCCGAGCCATCTCCATGGCCGCCTGAACTCTGCGGTCAAGCCCATTCGTTTCGGCATTCCGGATCGGGTCGTCTTCCTCGTTCGGATGCCAGAAACGCCAAGGCATTTCGACACGCCCCCAGGCAACGCGCATGTTCTCGAGGTTGTATTGAATGACAGCGGGGTCAACTCTCGGGTTCTGAATTCGGAAGTTACCCCCCATCCCCTGAAAAAGGTTGCCTGGGCGGGAAACATCGAGGACCAGGCGCGCGGGGCTCCTGTCAATCCTCCCGCTGGTTCTTATTGACAGACTCTTTGTGGCGGTCTGGCCTGCGACAACGTTTCCTTCAGACAGCGCCACATAAAGGCGAGGCTCGGTGGATGATGCCTCAGGAGGCGCCTTTCGAATCGTCATCTCGGTCGCGTCGTCAAACTTGATCTCCCAGCGGCGATCCGGAGAGACGAAGCGAACACCAGCGGCAGCAAACCGGATCGGTTGATCTTGCACACGAGTACTGATGTTCGCCAGGGGAATCTCGATCTCCGCCGCCTGCCTCGGTTTAATCAGCTGCAACTTCCCCTCGGAGGTCAGAGATTGCGGGATCATGATGCCCAAATAGGCGCCGGCCATGGAGGTATCCGCCTCTGCGGTCAATTGCAGGGAAATGGTGGCCGATCCGGGTGCCCTGTCCTCCACAATTTCCTGGAACGACACTGTCTCGATTTTCGTGGTGATAATGTGCTTCGAACCTTCACGCGAGTAGCGAGGCTGCTGAACCTCTTTGGCCGTCTCAAGAACTTCTTCCCAACCGGGTTTGGCGAGAGCTATGCACGTCTCGAGATCGGCTAGTTGCCCCTCCACACGAATTCCCGTTACGTTGCCCCAGGGCATGACTTCAACCTGGCCGAGAAGACTGGCGGTGAATACTGGAATCAGACAAAAAAGAATAGCCACAGTAATAAGACGCATCATCCTCATGCGCGCAACTATAAAGCGCGAAAACGCCAAGTCAAACCAAAAAGCGAACAGACTGTGATACGTCAGAAAGTGTGAAAAAAGTCGGTGTCTCTATCCGCGTAATCCGCGCGATCCGTCCTATCCGCGGGATTGCAATACCCGCGGAAGCGCTGAATACACGGATAGCGCAGATCAGATGCGTGCACTCGGCGGCTGACTCGCACCGGGCGACTACCTGTGATAGGTCAGAAGGTGTGAAAAAAGTCGGCGTCTCTATCCGCGTAATCCGCGCGATCCATCCTATCCGCGGGATGGAATACCCGCGGAAGCGCGGAATACACGGATAGCGCAGGTCAGATGCGTGCACCCGGCGGCTGGCGCACCGGGCGGCTATCTGTGATACGTCAGAACGTGTGAAAAGAGTCGGCGTCTCTATCCGCGTAATCCGCGCGATCCGTCCTATCCGCGGGATGGAATACCCGCGGAAGCGCTGAATATACGGATAGTGCAGATCAGATGCGCGCGCACCCGGCGGCTGACTCACACCCCGGGGACTAAACAGGCTGGATGCGCGGAAAATAGAGCCAGAGGTGGCCCCCGTTGTCATTTTCGCCAAAGATGATCTCCCCATCACGACCAGTCACCGCGTCGCCGAAGACATAGCCGTAGCGTCGTCGTTCGATCACGGAGGCCGCGCCGCCGAGAGCCATAACCTTCTTCTGCCGCGGGTCCAGGCAAAACAGGCGTGCCATCTCCTCACCGCAGAAACCAAAGACTCGTCCATCCAGGGTGACAGCCATTGGGCCGACGGGCGCGACGGGAACTTCGCCAAGCGGATCGCTGAAGCCCGACTTTTCGTCAAATGAGTAAAGCCGGCCGGCAGCATCACCGGTGTAAACGATTCCGGTGCGTGTGTCACGAGCCCAAATCAGGTCGTGCGTCCACTGCCCCTCGGGAAGCTGGAAAGCTTGTCGTTTGAAAACCGATGAGCGAGGGTCGAAGTGCCACAGGGTTCTTGCACTGTCCCGGCCAACGATTCCGCCGGCAGAAGTCCTTGCCAGCTTTCCACCTGCCGGCGCCGCTCCCACGATCTGAATTTTCCCTGTTGCCATCTCCAGCTTGAAAACATGCTCACGAGTCGCGCCGACGACCAGCTCCGCTTCCGGAACAGCGACGGCGTGAACAACCGGTTCGGAGGCGGCGCACTCGCCGAGGTCTTTGAATTCCGGTCGCTGAAACCCCCATTCCTGGATCAGGTCCGCGTCCATGCGAACAAGTGGAACCTGAATCGCGCGACCACCGCCGGGCCCGTTCACAAAGGCAACAAAATGGGTCTTTCCGCAACAAACCGCCACACATTCGCGAGCGCCGTCCACAATTCCCAGATCGAAGACAGCGCCCGTGATTCCGTGAAAGGCGGCAGCAAACAAGTGCGTCTGGTAACCGCTCGTTCCCCCGAAGACAACTCCCGAAGGAATCACATCCAAAGCTGTAATGCGGCTCTCATCTGGAACAATCGCGGTCGTCATTCCCGGGAAGCAGGTCGGGAACGCCACCATCATTCCCTCTTTAGTGAAGGTAGCTTCTCGAACCTCGCGCCGAAAAGCCTGCATTTCCGGTGTGTTCCAACGATCTCTTCTCTGCTGTTCGGTCTGCTGGGTCATCGTTTTCACCCTCAGTTGCAAAAGACAACTGCTATTCTTACCGGTTATCCCCACACCCTGATCGGAAGGTGTGCGTTTTTCTTCTTCCGGTCAGCGGGCATCGTAACCTTAAAGATCCCCGCAGGCTTGCCCCGGTGATTGATATAGCCGAAGAACAGGTCGCCGTTGTGATCGACAGCGCCCCGCGAGACATACTGCGCAGTCCCGACGGGGTGCTTCAACAAGGTCACCTCCTCCCGCTTAAGCGTGTCGGGATCTAGTCGCCAGACCACCCCTTCGCGCTCCTCACGCTCAGGGGGAATAGGATTGTAGCGGGCGTCTCGCCATCGGGAGGCAACGTAGTAGAGTTTTCCATCGGCGGCAAAAGTCAGGCCGCCGCAATGATCGACGAACATGCTATGTGGGAAAGTGAGATCCCGATCCTGTGTGACCGGCCCCAAATCCTCGACTCGCGGCCATTCCCCTTCGTGTGGCCAGATCCGCATCAGCCGGGGTTGTGGAATCCAGGTCGTGGCGTAAATGCATTCCCGATCCGGCGACGCCACCAAGTCGTAGAAAACCGCATGCCAGCCGGTCTGATTGCGTCGGTCATAGGGCAGCGGCTCCGGTGACCATTCCAAGCGATCTTTTTCCGGTGTATAGCGCACCAGGTGACCGTAATCGTTGGTTGTGTAGGCGCGGTGTTTCTTGTCGATAAAAATGCCTTGCCCGTTGATCGATCCGATACGCCCGATATCCCGGCGCTGCCGAGTCTTCACGTTATAGGTAATAAAGTGATCGCGGGGATAACTGAGCGCGTAAAGGGTGTCGCGTTCTTCATCAAAGGCAAGGCACCGACACCCCTCTTTAGGGATCAGCGTATCCCACCAGGCGATTTTCTCTTCCTTGGTGTCGTAGGCAACCAGTGCCGCACCGCGAAAACAGCGTTTGGGATCATGCCAGAAATACCAAGGCGAATAGATGGGCAAATCGATCGGCGGACCCGACAAATGAGTGGCCATGTACATGATGCCGTCCGACATCGAGGGCGCGAAGCTGTAATGGATCTTGCATTGCGTCGCCCGACCCGAATCGCCGGGATCGTCCACCTTTTCGGCAAGATCGAACAGGTAGTCAAGCTGGTCTGTTTGTTCGTTGTAGCGCATGAGCTTGACCGTCCCTCCAGGACTGCTTTCCGCGCAGGCCGCTGCGTAGATGCGCCCGTCCGGACCGACCGAGAGCGACCAGCAAGTGTCGGCATTCGGGTGATCCGTGAAGGGATAGAACTTACAACTGTAGGCAGGCTGCCCGTCCGCGGCTTGGATGGCCCGACTGGCAGCGGACAGAGCTGCCGCGGAACATACGCTTGTCTTAACGAAGGTACGCCGATCAATGGTGATGGCCTTTGGTCTCATGGAAGCGATCCCCCTTCTCTTCGGTTTGTACACCAGAATTCGGGGACAGTCTACTTTTTTCCCTCGCGACGCTCTTCGACCAGCCTGGTCAAAATTCGCCGCACTGAGGTTTCGAGATTTCGCGAAGACGGAACCACCCCTGCGGATTCCACGGCCTTCGAAAGCGTCCCGAAAAGCTCCGGCTTCATCTTGACTCCCGAAAGGGCGTAGCACCGAGAATACGAGCCGTCATCATGATACCGCGAGTAGTAACAGCCGCTAACCGTTTCCTCGCCCACGATTTCCAGGTGATAGACGTCATCGTAAAGAGCGCTGGGAGAGACAAGCACCAGATTAGCTCCCGATTCCTCACAGAAGCCAAGCACCGGACCCGAATTGCGATTGACCCCGGCAACCCAGAATCGTTCCGGTTGCTCCTCATCCTCCCAGGTCTCCAGAATCGGGATCCGATCCAGATATGACACGCCTTCGGCCGGGTAGCTGAAGACCCACATCCCGACCAGGTTTTCCGCCATTACTTGCCCGGGAGGCTTGCTCTCCCTGACCGGTAGTGTCGAAAGCACCTGCTGTCCAAAACGCAATGCCAGCGGCGCTATCGGGACGGTTGACTCGATCTTCAGCGTTCCGGAAAAGAACTCCGGCAAATCGCGAAAGATTTCGCTCACGAAACTCGCACCCTGGTATCCCGCAAGCTCCATTGCGGCAGTTCCTAACAGTTCGCCAGCCTGGCTATACAAGGACACCTCAACCGGAACCAAAGTAGACGAGCGCCACACCGCCACTCCCGAATCTGTTGTGGCAGACCTCTCGACCGGAACGCTGAACCTCCTGCGCGCCTCAACGCCCAAGGCGCCGGTTTCACGCCCGTCGGAATACCTGTAGATGGCCATTCCCGATACCATCCCTCGATCAGAGGATGCCTTTGCATACCCCGATTTCGCCGGAACTGAAGTGCCGTCAGTGGCAATAGAGACCATACCGTTAGGAGGAAGATCGAAGGTAACGCGACTCCTCTCTTCCTGGTTCACCGGGAAGGCGAGTTCATTCCCGGCCCGATCGTAGAAAATCAGAGATCCTGAAGCCGGCGACGAAGCAGGATTGCTCAAAACGAACACAGTCGAAAGCCCCGCGCCGTCCGCGAAATGCGGAAAATAGAGGGATCCTCCTTCCTCTTTCGGTTGGGCCGCCGGTTCAAGAAGGGTCAGGCTGTCCACGGCTTCGTTGTTAAGCGGATTCCGGTCTCTGTCCGTTGACACTACGCCCCTGTTCACCAGCAGCACGCCTGCATCGGCTTCGACCTCGGCCGTGATTCTCACACGCCCTGTCTCACCGGGCTCAAGCTGTGTCGTGCGAACACAGCGATAGCCCGTTTCGTCGGGCGGCGCCGGATCGCACTGCCAGTCCTGGCCGGACGCTGAAAGCAAGCGCAGTCCTCGAGGCAGGCTATCGGTCAGGAGGATGGGAGTCTGGGCGATCCCCGGTCCGCGGTTAAATACTTTGAAATCATAGCTGATCGTCCCACCTGGACGGAGATTTCCCGTGCGCTCGATCGATAGTTTAAGATCGGGCGCCGGATCCGATTCCACATCGACAAACATGGAGGTTACCGGTCCCCAGTTCCCCTCGCTGTCACATGCCCTAAGAAAGACCATGTGCCTTCCCGGCGAGAGCTGGCCGGCAGGAACGCTAAGGCGGGCGCCCTCTGCCCTCGAATCAAATGCCCCATCAATTGGCGCCAGCGCCATCCGAGGCGCTTCGGTCCATGGCGGGGCGTCTATCGTCGCCTCGGCGCTCGCAACCGTTTTGTCGGAGTCCGTCGCCTCAATGTCGACATGGATCTCCAAGGCGGTTCCCGTAGTTACCGCATAGGAACCGCCCCTGTGGATCTCGGGTCCTTGGACCAGCTGGTACGGCGCCCCGGCAATCCGGGCCGCGTAGAGAAGCGCTTCGAAATTACCTGCAAACAGATCACTGAGTTGCGCACAGTCAGGAAAGAACCAGTCACCGATTTCAAATGTAAAAGATGGAACACCCGTTGTTCCGTAAGTAAAGTCGTCAATCTGCCCGCTGCCCAGGTAAAGAAGCTTGCTGGCCTGCCCAGATTCGTAGCCGTTTAGAGCGCCCAGGCGCTGACCAATGGCCCTCAACCCTTCCAAATTGGGAGCAGGCTGGTCGCTAAACGCCCACCCCCAGAGCACAAGGTTCCCGAAACTGTGCAATGTAATGAAAATGC